>NZ_LZGR01000042.1:0-8947 GCF_001690255.1 Gilliamella sp. App2-1 | reverse complement strand
TTGAAAGTGTGTGGGATATCACCTTGCATAGTGAAGTGGTGGTCTCCTCAGTCAAGGTACAAGACTATCACTACCGTGATGCCCTCGCTGATTTACAGGGGGAAGTTAACACCCAACCCAAAGACCTCACCACCTATGGCAGCGACTACCGCTATGCCGAGCACTATCAAGGCTTAGATAGCAACGGACAGAAAAATCCACACACTCGTGGTGATGATAATCGTGATAACGGCAATAACCCTAATGAGAATAATACGCATGACGAAAATCAGATTGAAAGCGGTCAATGGTATGCCCGTATTCGCCATGAACAGGCGATTAGCCAGAAAATTATCCTCAAAGGTAAGAGTAACCGCTATCACCTTGCCCCCGGTCAATGGATTAACCTCAACGGCAGCTCGCTAGCAGATATTAATGACGGTATCATCATATTAAGTGTACAGGGGCAAGGTCACCGCAGTGATGCTTATGAACTCACCTTTACCGCCATTCCTTATCAAGCCTTAAAACCCTATCGCCCCGCGCCCATACGCTGGCCACAAGTCAGTGGTACGTTACCGGCAAGGGTCACCAGCCCCGACAATGACACCTATGGCTATATTGATACCCAAGGACGCTATCGGGTTAAATTTAACTTTGATTTAAAAGAGTGGAAAAGTGGCATGGAAAGCTTGTGGGTCCGTTTAGCTAAACCGTATGCGGGCAATACCTATGGCTTTCACTTCCCGTTAATTGACGGCACTGAAGTGGCCATCGCCTTTATGCAGGGCAATCCCGATAGGCCGTATATTGCCCATGCGATGCATGACAGTGCTCACCCCGACCTTGTCACCACCATTAACAAACACCGCAATGTGATTCGCACGCCGGCTAATAACAAACTGCGCATGGATGATAAACGCGGGCAAGAGCATATTAAACTGGCTACCGAATACGGCAAAACCCAACTTAATATCGGTCACTTAGTTAACGAAAAAAAACAACCCCGCGGTGAAGGCTTTGAGCTGCGCACTGACGAATGGGGGGCGATTGCCGCCAACAAAGGCTTATACTTAACCACGCAAACCCAGCCGAAAGCGCAAGGCAAACAGCTCGATATGCAAGCAGCCATTGCCCAACTTGAAAATGCCCTCTCTATTGCCAAAGCCCTACAAAATGCCGCCACCCAGTCCGAGGCACACAGCGCCGATACCGACAGCCAAGACCAACTTAAAGCCAACTTAAGTGAGCTGACCCAAAGTGGCATTTTAGCCTACGCTCAAGAAGGCCTGGCTCTAACCAGCCCTGAAAATATTCAACTGACAACAGCGAGCAGCCTCACCTTAACCAGCGAACATCAAACCGATATTAACGCTTTAAACAACGTCACTGTTTCATCGGGCGAGGCTATTGGCTTATTTGCCCAAAAATCAGGCATGAAACTGTTTGCCAACCAAGGTGATATTGACCTGCAAGCCCAAAACGCCAACCTTAATATGGCCGCCAAGCAAGATATTAAAGTGGATAGCGTGGATGGCAAGGTAACCATTACCGCCAAAGATAACCTCACCCTCATTTGTGGTGGCTCTTATATCAAAATTAGCAGTGAAGGCATCGAACTGGGCACACAGGATAATATCTATCTTAAATGTAATGTACAGCAAAAGATGGGACCGGCGAATAAAAAGGTAGTAAATACGCTACCTATTGGATGCCAAAGGACATTATCACAACAAACAAAAAAACAGGGGGCATTAGTTGAACTATGACTAAAACAAATAATACGCCTGAACTTTTTCTATATGAAGATGATAAATTGTCTGATGGACAAATTAGTAAAATAGCAGATGAATTAATAAAAAACGCTAAAGAAGCAGACTATTGTTATTTGCTATTAGATTTAAGCTTGCGTGATCTCAGTGATTTAGCCTTAGAAAATCACGTGTATGCATATATCGAAGATAACTATTCAAAATTGCAATTTATTCAATTTGATCACCCCATGTTCAATATTCAAAATGTGCCAGTATTACTTCCATTCAATTTAAATGAACAAATTGAAATATTAAAACAATTAATCCAGTTATCTTTTCAAGAAACAAGAACAAAAGCATTATTATCTGGAAAAGGAAGAGCAATTTGTGGTTGGTTATTTTCGAATGAAAAAATACAAGATCTAAGTGATTATATTGCTAATTTATGCATTCAAAAGCACTCAATGTCATTCAATTATTATTTGCTACGTATTTATGATCCTGCGGTATTGAGTTCTTTGTTAAGTCTAATATTGCCGCAAATTAAAGATAAGATTCTTAGTGCAACAACATGTTGGGCAGTACTCAATGGCGATGGTGTATTAGAATGTTATAAAGCGGCAAAAATTCGCTGGGAATTTGTTGTTCATCGTTTAGGATTAAATAATCAAGAAATGAAAGATATTGCAAATATTGGCATCGAAAATCAAACATTAATAAAATATCGACATAAGTATAAAAACCAACCTCGTTATCACGAAGCACAAGCAAGAGAACATATACGAAAAGCACTACTCATTGCTAATCAATACCAATTAAATGATGAACAAGATAAAGTTTTGTTTGCTTTGCATTACTTAACGATAGGTAGTGAATTTCATCGTACCCCAAAAGTTGCAGCGTTATTAAAAGAGAAAGGAACATATTACCAGAAGCGAGTTGCATCAATGACAGAAGAAGAATGGCAAGTAGCTAAGCAACAAAGTCAAGAATTAAAACTAGGAGAAAGCTATGCATTGTGATTGTACTTCATCAAAAGGATTGACAATATTGCCGGTTAATTATTGTGCTATTCCAAAAGTTGAGGGGCTTAAACTGCCGAGTTGGGCAAATCATCCAGATATTACTAAAGCTAAACTCAAATATAATTATGACTATGCATTAAGAGTAGTTCGTGAAGGTTTTTTATATCTCTTTTATGAAGAAGGTGCTAGAGGAAGTAACTATTGGGAAGTCTACAGAATAGCTGAAAATGGTAGTTTTTGGAAACAACTTTCAACCCAAATGGCAAGTGCTGAGGAAGACTGTGGTTGTGCTGCCACTTTACAAAATACAGCCAGTGCTGAATTTATTTGCATTGAACAACCAAAGCAGTGTGGCAAAGTCTGGTTAGCTTATAGTGAGCATAAATGGCAAGACGATGTGCTAGAAAACTATGAAACGAACAGTCAGTTACGCAGTGAAAGAATGACAATGATTGAGCCTAAAAACATGGCAGCAGGCGCAATAGCTGACGAAAAAGGTATCGCACAATTAAATCAACAAAATATAAAACAAATTATTGATTATGCAGATAAAGATATCAAATCAAAAATAGCCGATCCAACAATTAAACATTTTAATAATCTGGTTTCAGATGACATAAATCAATGGAATGCTAAGTTCTTAGATAACCATTGCACCGCTTATCCATGGGCCGTTGACCGTCATTTGAATAATACTATTGAATCTGTTTCACAACGTTCAACTGAACCAAGTGGTTACATTGTAGGACTAATGGATGCGGTCGGCATTGCTTATGAATTAAATGGTTGGTGTAATGAAATTGTAGGATACTTACAGCTATTTAGTGAAGAGCGTGAACATGAAATTCAATCCGATGCACTATTAACATTTTTTGAAAATAGCTTTATTCAATCCACAGAAGACGAACGACGTAAAAATTTAAATATCTATGAAGAAATGTGCAGAGAAAAAAATAATTATTGGCTAGAAGAAGTAATAAAAACAGAGGGTACTGATTGGCTACAAAAGCGTAGAGGCCAATATTACAACCAATATCGCTTTGAACCCGACATGCTAGCTGGGCTAAATAAAGGCTGTGATCTGTTTGAGGATTGGATAAAAGATTCACGAGTTGTGTCGAGCAATTATCGACGATTGGATCTTGTCATGAAACGTGTGCAAAGTAATAAAGATATCAAAGCCTATCTTAAAACTATAGCCAAATTGCGCAAAGATGCAGAATTAACCATAGCTATACGCGAATTAATGCACAAAACCGAAGTCGACAAAATTCGCACTATACCAAGAGAAGAATTTAAAAAATACCAAGCCCGAATTAATCAACCGTTAAGAGACACCTATCACCAAAAATTCGAACAAATCATGAAACAAGCAGGCTTGTTGCACGAACAGCGTAGCGAAAATGTATTTATATGGATCCAAAGCGATAATTACCTTAATGCGTTAAATGACTATAGTCAAAATAATATAGAAGACGGAATCGAATTTGAGCGTGTGGTTGTCACAGCGATAGACGGCGTGCAAGACACGAAAATAGGCAATGATATTATTGGTGAATGGATAAAAGCGCGTGAAATTCCTAAAACCAATCTACTTTGGCGAGCAGTTGCCTTTAACCAAAATGGTGCCGTTAAAGAGCTAGAAGAATTTTTACTGGATGCTGAAAAACGCAGTAAAGTCGACGGCGAAGGAAGACTGATTCACATCTTGTTCAATACGCCTAATAACTTATCTAACTTTACTGGAATTTGTCAAGAAATCAACGCCAACTTGCAAAAAAAGAAACCCAATGCCAATGTTAAATTTATTGATAAATTCGCCTACAAGCGCGATAAACTTGCCTCTATTTTAATTGGCAAATTTTTCCGTATTAAACCTATTAGCGTGGTGGTCGGCAATATGCGTATTGCAGCTGATCATATTAATCACTTTATCGCCCAAAAAATATTTATGGCAAGGGCAGGACTTGAGCCAGAAGTAGTTAACGGTGTCATGCATGAATATTACATCCGTCGGACTTGGGTCGACAGAATGAAACAATTAAACATTGATAATCGAATGTTCTCAGGCCCTTTTCCGCAAGTAGGACAAAGAGGTATGAGGGGTATGTTGATTAATAGTTACTTAAAAAACTACACTCATAATATTTTAAGAAAAGTTATTATAAAAAGAGCGGAAAAACCAGATGATATTATCATTAAAAGAAAACACGATGAAATGTGGGGTAATCATAATAACCAATCATTTGGACGTAATTTAAAAGACACAAGGCTATCTGCCGTGTTGCTTGTTTTTCAGCTACCGGTTATAGCAACGTTATTTATTCAAAAAGACAATTACAACGGCGATGAATTTACTAACTTAGTACTGTCTGCTTCATTGAGTTTGGTCAGCTCATTCACCAATGTGCTAATCAAACCTGTCGAAATTTCCTTTAAAAGTACCAAACTAGTAACAAGGTTAAGAATTGCAGGGCATTTAACCAGTGGGGTATCGTCGATATTTGGATTATTATATGCAATTCCACAGATAACGAAAGAAAATCAAGATAATATTGAAAAATCTCTAAATGTATTAAATGTAGCTGTATATGTTAGCCAGTTTATAAAATCCAGTTCAGCTCTGTTGGCATTGTCGAATAGATTGGCTAGTCGAATTATTATTAAGCAGTTTATTATAATGGCTGGGTTTAGAGTTTTTACATTTTTTGCCACATGGTGGGTGCAATTAATTTTAATGGTGGTGGATTTTGTTCGGACATTGATTGTTGATGACGATATCCAAAAATGGATTAGAGCTACCCGTTTTGGTACTCAATATGATCGTGATGTATCCCCAAATTTTGACGCAGAATTAACAGCCTTTAAAAAGCTAATGAAAATTGAAGAAAATCAAGAAAAAGTTGAACAAGCCACCGACAGCTTTTTAACTTATATTGGTTGGGATATCTCAATCTTTTCTGATTTTTCGCTTAATAATATTTTAGGCATTGATCCAGAAAGTAATTCACAGTTCCAATTAAATACTCCTTATTCACTAAATTAAGAGCGATAAGCATATGACCCTAAAATCATTTTATAAAATTCAAAATAAGATTGTAGATAGATCGTGGCGACACCCAGTAACTGATCCTGTACTGCCTTGTTGGAGTGATGAATTTACCTGCATTCGCGGAACAATAAAACGCATTGATTTACAAGAAGGAGAACGCCAATTTGAGATTGAATCATATGAAAACGTAAAAAAGAGTATTGAAAGAACTGAAAATGCAGCAAAAATAGGTGCAATTATTGGAATTATGCGGGGGCAATATGGTATGACTGGAGGAGCAAAAGTTGAACCTATTTCACGCAAGGCTAATTTTGTCAATGTACAAATTGAAAATGAAATTTATCGCGGTTGGGTTGGAGATTGTCCATTTCAACCTGGTGATGAAGTGATTGTGGTCGCTGAATGGCAATATGACCATTACGAAATTTATGCCATTGTTAAACCCGATGAACAGATGATTAGTATCTGTCCAAATTGTTGTAGGGGACGTTGGGCTTATTTCTTTTACGCATTTCCACGTACTATTCTCATGTTGTTAATTGCAATTTTGATAGATACAGGAATATATGCTCTATATGAGGGTCTTAATAAAGTTTTAGTCTTACATAAATATTATTTAAACCATCTTAGCATCGTTTCAATGGTTTTTGGTTTTATTGCCTTTATTGGTTTATATATTGCTTTAAAAGACTGTTTTAAAACCAAAGCCAAAATAGCCGAACAAATATTTAAAGCCCTAAATTGGGAAAAAGTATCATGGATTGATTTAAGGCGATTTACCAATAAAAAAGTCAGAAAATTAAGACGTCAAAGGAAGGTTAAAATTAAAAATGATAAAAACCAACCCACAATTAGGTTTTTCTCAATGCGTGATGATAATAATCTTTTTTACTATAAAAAAAATGAATAAGAAAAATGGTGTACTGACATGAGCCTAAAAATCTTTTATAAAATTCAAAATCAAATGGTCGACAAATCTTGGCTATATCATGCCACGCCACCGGTTTTACCCTGCTTGGGCGATGAGTTTACCTGCATCGCAGGAACAAGAAGATAACGCATTAAAATCAATATTCAAAAAAATATGAAGATGAGCTAGCCGAATATTACGCCGAACAAGAACGAAAACGTATCAAAGAAAATACGCCAGTATTCTCATCGAGTGATTGGCAAATTATTGATAATTGGCCTATCCCTCAATAATTATATAAGGAATTCGATTATGCCTTACGCAAAATATGATGGTAACGACCCTATCTATAACGACAAAGAGCAGCTATTAAAAAAAACCGGTATTAGTATTACCGAGCCAATCCTACCGCCCAAAAATTTGGTTAAACTAACCGGCACCCTATCCGAATTTAAAGGTCTATTTTGCTATGCTCAGCTAGGGAATCGAGCTTATCTAAGTGACGAGCAAAAACAAAAACATAACAACCAGCTTAGAAAGGGCGCACTACTTGCCACTTTAAATGGTAATAGTATTGCTGCGCTGGCTGGCTTAGGGCATGCTAATGGCAATGATCAAAATACTTATTTTCCTGCACAATATATTACCACAAAATTAAATGACACCATGACCTTAAAAGGCTGGCTCGGTTTTTATAAATTTAATGATGGTGATCAGGTCGAGGTGGTCGCCGAAAAGCACAATGACCATTATGAAGTGTATGCCATGCTTAAACCTAGTGAACAAATTATCTCGCTGATCCCATTTTGTTTTGCGGGACGTAACCAAGCATTAAAACGCTATCATTTACCCATATTTATCTTTTATGTTATTTGCGTGCTATTAATGAACTACTTTTTTTTCGATTTTAGTTTAGAAAATCTGACCATTGGTTTTGGTTCATTAGGCATAATATTCGGGATAGCTACTCTGATGGTCTATAAAAATTTTATAGCAACTCATGTGACACTTGCTGAACGAATATTTACCGTGTTGGGTTGGCGAAATGTTACTAATATCAATTTAGCCAAAATAAGTAAGCAGTATATTGCTAAATTAATAGCCCAAGGGAAATATGCAAAAGAATGCAATAATAAAATAGATGCATATATTAGACCACCTAAATTTGGTGAAGGTTGGTTTTTTTATTATTACGACCCAGAAGTGTTATGCAAAAACGGCATGTCTCCCTTACGCGTTAAAAATAAAAAAAGAGAATAATTATATAAGGAATTCGATTATGCCTTACGCAAAATATGATGGTAACGACCCTATCTATAAAGATAAAGAGCAGCTATTAAAAAAAACCGGTATTAGTATTACCGATCCAATCCTACCGCCCAAAAATTTGGTTAAATTAACCGGCACCTTATCTGAATTTAAAGGTCTATTTTGCTATGCGCCACTTGCTGATGGCGCTTATTTAAGTGACGGGCAAAAGCAAAAACACAACAACCAGCTTAGAAAGGGCGCACTACTTGCTACTTTAAATGGTAATAGCATTGCTGCGCTGGCCGGCTTAGGGCATGCCAATGGCAATGACCGCAGTAATGATTTTGATGCTCAATATATCACCGCCAAATTAAATGACACCATCACGTTAAAAGGTTGGCTCGGTTCTTATAAATTTAATGATGGCGATCAGGTCGAGGTGGTCGCCGAAAAGCACGCTGACCATTACGAAGTGTACGCCATGCTCAAACCCAGTGAACAAATTATCTCACTAGTCCCTTTATGTTTTGCCGGGCGTAACCAAGCCTTTAAACACTATCGTTTACCTATGTTTATCTTTTATGTTATTTGTGTACTATTAATGAACTACTTTTTTTTCGATTTTAGTTTAGAAAATCTGACCATTGGTTTTAGTTCATTAGGGGTAATGTTAGGGGCAGCTTTTTTTATGGTTTACAAAAATTCGCTTGCCACCCATGTAACGCTGGCGGAACGCATTTTTACCGTGTTGGGCTGGCAAGATGTCAAAAATATCAATTTAGTTAAAATAAGTAAGCAATATATTGCTAAATTAATTGCTCAAGGGAAATATGTAGAAAAGTATAATAATAAGACTGATCAATATATTAGACCATCTATGTCGGGAGTAGGATGGAGTTTTTTTTACTACGACCCAGAAGTATTATGCAAAAAAGGCAAGTCTCCCTTAGGAGTTAAAAATAAAAAAACAAAATAA
>NZ_LZGR01000041.1:0-2381 GCF_001690255.1 Gilliamella sp. App2-1 | reverse complement strand
TAATTAAATTAAAAAAATTTTCTATTCTATCAAGTTCAATATTCATAACTAATTTATCCTTTATTTTTTATTTTATTAATATTATTTTTAAAAGTATTAATTTCATGTTCTAAATGTTTAATTCTAGCATTTATAATTTTTTGTCTAACTTCTTCATTTGGTGCATTTTTTAAATGCCCTTTATTATCAAAAGAATATGGATCTCTTTTATATTCTGCTAATTTTTTTTCATGTAATCTTATTTGTTCTTCAAGTGACCTAACTGCCCTTTGTTCACTTACACTTAAGGATTTTCCTACATTATCATTCCTCTTTCCAACTTTAGATAATGCTTTTAACCGCGCCACCTGCTGAATAATTTCTGCAGAAGCACCACCTATGACATAGCTGGAACCAACTTCTCCTGAAAGTTTACCCTCAAAATGCCCCATCATTTCACCAGCTAGTGCTGGATCATTCTTTAATGCATAATCATAAAGCTCTAGCCACTCAGTAAAAGAAATTTTAATTGCTTCATAAACTTTATCTGGATTGGTTATAGCATCATAAATACTAGTAACAGTATCTATTGGATGTAAAACCGTATTGACTGTTCCATCTACCGTATCTATTATACCATCTACTGCACCGCTAGCTTCAGCTCGTTTTTTTCCTAGAACATATTCCCAAGCTTTATCTTCATCTCCTCCAAATAATCTTTTAGCTCGCTCAATCTCATCCAAATCTTTTTCTGTTTCAGTTCTGTAATGATCTAATATATTTAGTCCATTATTCTCAACCGCATTTTTCCCCGCAGCAACGCCAGTATTGATATCTTGGATATCACCACCGGCCGCGGCGGTAGCCAGGCCAGTCGCGAGTTGAGTTAGGGCGCTGATTTGTTGTCTTTCTTCTTGGCTTAGGTCTTTGATGTCTTTATCGGGGTAAAGGATACCTGCAATAACTTCCGCACTGCGTTCACTTGCGGCAGCGCCTAAGCCACCCACTAGGGCAGAGTTGCCTTGCAGCTGCGCAACCACCCCGCCCAAGATGGCATGGCTGACCGTGTTGGCAATGTGGTCTGTTTCCCATTTGCCGGTTTCAGGGTTGTAATGCTCGGTTTGTTTTTTTATGGCACTGGCAATTTTTGGTGCCAGTGCCCCTGCAACCGCCCCTGTCATGTCGCCACTGATGATGCCGTTGATAAGATTGACCGCCATGTCAATGCCTTGACGGGTTTCACTGCCCATCGCCGACATGCCTTGATTCATCGCTTCTTTGTAGGCGTCTTCGTAGATTTTTTGTTGCTGTTCGTCAGTTAAGACCGTTTTATTGTTTTTGGCCTTTTCTTGCTCTTTGTTTAAAGCCTCTTTCGCTTTTGAGGTGGCGCTGATTCGGTCAATATGATTAAGCATCGTTAACGTTTCACCACCAATTTCACTCACGAGCCGTGTTTGGTCGATGATGCTTTGCTCTTTGTCTTTGTTAAAGATATGTTTGAGCGCATGACTCGCATGCTCGGTATCATGACTTAATTCGTTAATCGCTTGTTTTTGCTCGCTTTCATGGCGGATAACCATCGTCCCTGCCGATACCGCTGAGTGCGTGGTCGAGTTTTTGCTTGCTTGTTTGTTAAGACCCGTTGGTATCGATGGCATTCCACTGGTGTTGACGCCTGCACTGCTGCTACTTACCTTGTAGTCCGCTTGGTTTTTTATATCACTAAAGCTGATTGTGCCGGTGTCAAGACGGTTTTTGCTCTTGTCTTTTGCTTCTGAGGCTATCACTGCCCCTTTTAAGTCGGTGTGGTTGCCCACCGTGATGTCAAAGCCCCCTTTGCCGGCAAAAATGCCCGACTGGTCCGTCACACTTTGCCAAGTGCTGTCCATTTTGGTTTGGCTTGCTGCAGCATTTGCGCCATTTGTACTCCCCCATGAAACACTGCCCCCCAAGGATGTTGAGCTGTTTTTGGAATGGTACTCATCGCGGTCTTGTTTCGATTCTATATTGAGGTTATGACCAATATCGGCTTCCACCCTATCCCCTTTGACTTGTCCCGCCACAATGTTGGCGTCATTACCGGTGATAAGAGTAAGCTTATTGCCCGCTTCAACCACGCTTTCACGCCAGTCGGTGCCATTGCCTTTTTCGCGTGATTTGCTTTGGCTGGCATTGGCTGATAGGTTAAGACCATTTTTTTCTCCCCCAACTTGATAACCCACCCCCAACGAGCCACTGCTGCTCTTTTCTTTGCTCTCGGTTTTTATCGTGTTTTTTTGACCGATGATGTTAACATTATGGTTCGCCTTGAGCTTCGCATCATGACCCGCTGACACCTGACTGCCGATGATATTGATATCACCTCGCTCTTTTTGCCCATTGCCTGTCGCAATAATGCTGAC
>NZ_LZGR01000040.1:0-9237 GCF_001690255.1 Gilliamella sp. App2-1 | reverse complement strand
TTTAATTAATGCTCTCAATTTATTTGGTAAATGGTACAATATCACCCTGATTTTGTATTAGTTCATAGTTTAGGAATAAAATTGATGAAAAAAGACATCCACCAACAGCGCATATTAATCCTCGATTTTGGTTCTCAAGTTACTCAATTAATTGCTCGACGTATTCGTGAAATTGGTGTGTACTGTGAACTTTGGCCGTGGGATGTATCAGAAGAGAAAATCAAACAATTTAATCCTAAAGGTATTATTCTATCAGGAAGTCCAGAAAGTACCACAGAAGCTAATAGTCCACGTGCTCCAGAATATGTCTTTAATGCTGGTGTACCTGTTTTGGGTATCTGTTATGGCATGCAAACTATGGCCATTCAAGTTGGTAAGGGGGGGCAAGTGACTGGTTCTAACCAACGTGAATTTGGTTATGCTAAAGTGGATCTTGTGGGATCGTCAAAATTAACTGATGGCATATTGGATAGCACAAGCGAAAAAGGTATTCATCAACTTGATGTTTGGATGAGCCACGGTGACAAAGTAACAGCCTTGCCTGACTGTTTTACTCTGATTGGTCGTACTGAAACTTGCCCATTTGCTATTATGGCTAATGACGAAAAACAATTTTATGGAGTTCAATTCCATCCAGAAGTGACTCATACAGTTAAAGGTTTCGAGTTATTGCAACGTTTTGTGATTGATATCTGTCACTGCGAAAAACTTTGGACACCATCTTCAATTATTACCGATGCTATTGCTCGAATTAAAGAACAGGTTGGTAATGACAAAGTCTTACTCGGTTTATCGGGTGGGGTAGATTCTTCTGTTACAGCATTGTTATTGCATCAAGCGATTGGTGATCAGTTAACTTGTGTCTTTGTTGATCATGGCTTATTACGCTTGAACGAAGCACAACAAGTTATGGAGATGTTTGGTAATAAATTTGGCTTAAATATTATTGCCGTAAATGCCGAAGAGCGTTTTTTAGCTGCACTAAAAGGTGAAGCGGATCCCGAAGCGAAACGCAAAATTATAGGGCGTGAATTTGTTGCTGTATTTGATGAAGAAGCAGCAAAATTAAAAGAGGTAAAATGGCTGGCTCAAGGCACTATCTATCCCGATGTTATTGAATCAGCAGCTGCTGATACCGGTAAAGCCCATGTGATCAAATCACATCATAATGTTGGTGGCTTACCCGAAGATATGAAAATGGGCTTGGTCGAACCTTTGAGAGAACTATTTAAAGACGAAGTTCGCAAAGTGGGCTTAGAACTTGGGCTACCTTATGACATGCTTTATCGTCACCCATTTCCAGGACCAGGCTTAGGTGTGCGGGTACTTGGTGAAGTAAAGAAAGAATATTGTGACTTATTACGCAAAGCCGATGCCATTTTTATTGAAGAGCTATATAAGGCAGATTTATACCACAAAGTCAGCCAAGCTTTTACCGTATTTTTACCAGTACGCTCTGTTGGCGTAATGGGTGACGGTCGAAAATATGACTGGGTCGTTTCACTGCGTGCTGTTGAAACCATCGATTTTATGACCGCACATTGGGCTCATTTACCTTATGACTTCTTAGGGCGAGTATCCAATCGAATCATCAACGAAGTCAATGGTATTTCTCGTGTCGTATATGATATAAGCGGAAAACCACCGGCGACTATAGAATGGGAATAGCTAACCGTTCCTAAAACTGGTTTAAAAATTTTAAAAAAAACAGCCTAAAAACAGGCTGTTTTTTTATTTTATAAATACCAAAAATGAGAAGCTAGTTGGTTGGAGCCATTTCTAAAATAGAATCACTAAAAAACAGAGTATTTGCCACGATAAAAAGCATTTAAATATAAATAAATCAGAAAGTATGCAAATTGTATCAACAAAAGTGACTGATTTTTGTCAAAAGTTTCAAGAAATACTTATGTTTTAGCAAAGACTGCATACTTAACCTAATAGAAAACATGCAACCTATATATTCTTTTGAGCATATTCAGTAATGACAAGCAAAAAACTATTAATATCAAATCGACAACAATAACAGAATAGCCAGTATTGGACTAAAGAGCGATTCGAATCTATGAAAGAAATATATAAATTGCTTTTTGAAATTGATAATGAAAAAGGGGAAAGTTAAATGAGTAGAATGTTATCAAACCGGAGACGAGTTAAGCCACGTATTAAAAATAATCAAACTCCTTCCACCAAAATAAAACTCAAATTTTAAGCAAAAAATCGGTCAGGAAAAGTATTGATTTTATTGAGGTTTTTTTGCAAAAAATTTGTTTATTTTGAAGTTGTTAGCATTTAAAGAGCTATTCGATGATATCATTTTTACCCTCATTTTATCTCACTAATAAAAGCTAGATTTAAGGTAATCACTTTAAAGGCTTTTTAGGTAAGGCTTTAGAATGGTACGCTTAGGTGGACTCTAACCACTGACCGCCCACTATGTTAAAATTAGGTTCTAACACTAAAAATAATGATATAATTCAATTAATTATTTGCTTTTAACTGTAAGAAAAAACAGGGGTTTAGGGAGTGTTATAGATATCAATAACTTAAACGAGTTTTACCCCCGCTTAAATTACGATTTGGATGTGCGGAACTTCAACCCATTCGGTATGGTTTTTGGTATAAAATTTAGTTGATTTTTCATCGCTATGAGCCATTCTAGCTTGAGAGTTTATTCCTCTATGTGTATAGGGAACAGCAGATAAATCAACATTCATTAGACAGCAAGCCCGGTTTATCCCTATGTGTATAGGGAACACACAGATGGGTAGAGGTATAGCCCTCCGTGCGTCGGTTTATCCCTATGTGTATAGGGAACACGATGATAAAGCAAAACGAATAGAAGCTGATTTCGGTTTATCCCTATGTGTATAGGGAACACTTCCTCTTGTTGTATCATCGGTTTTAAACGAACGTTTATCCCTATGTGTATAGGGAACACACATATTCACATTTTCCACTATCAACAACCACCCGTTTATCCCTATGTGTATAGGGAACACTTTTTAGGTACAAACTCAAACCTCAGGAATTTACCGTTTATCCCTATGTGTATAGGGAACACACCCGACCAAAACCCAGAATTAAAGCATCCGTGCCGTTTATCCCTATGTGTATAGGGAACACCGGTGAGTTTGAATTAATTCAACGAATACAAACCGTTTATCCCTATGTGTATAGGGAACACTGAAAAAAATTAATACATTATTATCACTATTGCCGTTTATCCCTATGTGTATAGGGAACACTATCTGCTACAGCACGTTCAGATGAGCCAATACCGTTTATCCCTATGTGTATAGGGAACACGTCATGAATAGTTGATGTTATTTCTCGTACATCCGTTTATCCCTATGTGTATAGGGAACACTATAAGAGTTATTAAAGGTGCGACAAAATGAGCCGTTTATCCCTATGTGTATAGGGAACACTTTTAAGTCGCTGTTAGATATTTATTGACCTGCCGTTTATCCCTATGTGTATAGGGAACACTGACCGACAGGTAAAATAGATAGCTATTAACGCCGTTTATCCCTATGTGTATAGGGAACACTCCAATTATAACACATTGTTTTATTATTAAAATATTTAACACCAAATTTCCACCAACTTTTTCAATGATTTTAATAATAACAATGATTTTATAATGCATTGTTTTTATTAAAGTAATATTAGAATAAAATAGAGGGAATATTAGGATTTTTCATTCTACCAATTAATCTTTAAATTTCATATAGTTATAGCACAGTCAGCAATAAAACTGAGCTTTTCTTTATTAAAAAAGACGGAATTTCTAGTTAACATATCCAGAAATCTATACCGCTTCAGCATAAAATTATTTTTCATTTAACAGGTTAAAAAATGTACTTAATAAAGTATAGCGTTGCTTAAATCGCTTTTTAAATAAAGGCGTTAAGCAGCTACCAGATACTCGTTTAGTTAACAGATATTATTGATATTAAGCAAAAGTATTGATTAAAAAGGTTAACGTTGCGTTAAAATGGTTTATACTCTGTTTCCATTATCGTTTATGCTTAAAACAATACTATAAATAACGATAAGCCAATCACCTCATTAACAATAAAATATAGAGATTTTAGGGAAAATAGGAAAACAATATGGACAACACGCTTAATCCCTTAATCGGTGAATTTGGGGACGGATTAATGGCGGGTTTAGGGGGCGTTAGCCATAATCGCTATAGCTTAACTGTTGAGGGGCTGCGCTCGCCGATTTCGGTTTGGCATGTTGACGGTAATGAGTCGTTAAACCAGCCTTGGCGTTATGTGATTACTTTTACCAGCGCTGACAAAGCGTTATCCATTGATTCAGTGCTTAATCAAAAAGCCACATTCTCTTTTAATCCTGTTATCCATCAACCGTATCAAAGCGTAATGTCAACAATCTCATCATTAAGTGACTTACCGTCGGTGAATGATAAACGCACCTTGCATGGGGTGATTACTGAGTTTAGTCAGTTATCGGTCAATAAAGAGGAAGCTCATTATCAGGTGGTATTATCTTCGTGTTTAGCACGGCTGGCTATTGGGCAACATAGTGCCATATTTCAACAGCAAAGCGTGGTGAGTGTAGTTGAAGAAGTGCTGCGCAGTCATGGTTTAACGGGCATTGATTACCGTTTAGAGTTAAAAGAGAGCTATCCTGAGCGGGAGTTTATCACGCAGTGGCAAGAGAGTGACCTTGAATTTATTCAACGCTTATTGGCCGATGTGGGTATCTGGTTTCGCTTTGAAACCCACGCCGAGCGCCACTGTGATGTGATGGTGTTAAGTGATTATGAGCAAGGCTATGCGCAGGTAGCCGATATCGACGATAAACCGCCCAGTGGCACGCTCGATAGGGGGGGGAAAGTGTTTGGAATATCAGCCTGCACAGTGAAGTGGTGGTCTCCTCAGTCAAGGTACAAGACTATCACTACCGTGATGCCCTCGCCGATTTACAGGGGGAAGTTAACACCCAATCCAAAGACCGCACCACCTATGGCAGCGACTACCGTTATGCCGAGCACTATCAAGGCTTAGATAGCAACGGACAGGAAAATCCACAAACTCGTGGTGATGATAATCGTGATAACGGCAATAATTCTAATGAGAATAATACGCATGACGAAAATCAGATTGAAAGCGGTCAATGGTATGCGCGTATTCGCCATGAACAGGCGATTAGCCAGCAAATTATTCTCAAAGGTAAGAGTAACCGCTATCACCTTGCTCCCGGCCAATGGATTAACCTCAACGGCAGCCCGCTGGCAGATATCAATGACGGTATCATCATTTTAAGTGTGCAGGGGCAGGGTAATCGCACTGATGCTTATGAGCTCACCTTTACCGCCATTCCTTATCACCCCTTAAAACCCTATCGCCCCGCGCCCATACGCTGGCCACAAGTCAGTGGTACGTTACCGGCAAGGGTCACCAGCCCCGACAATGATACCTATGGCTATATCGACCCGCAAGGACGCTATCGAGTTAAATTTAATGTTGACCTGAAACAATGGAAAAGTGGCATGGAAAGCTTGTGGGTCCGTTTAGCTAAACCGTATGCGGGTAACACCTATGGCTTTCACTTCCCGTTAATTGACGGCACTGAAGTGGCCATCGCCTTTATGCAGGGCAATCCCGATAGGCCGTATATCGCCCATGCGATGCATGACAGTGCTCACCCCGACCTTGTTACCACCATTAACAAACACCGCAATGTGATTCGCACGCCGGCTAATAACAAACTGCGCATGGATGATAAACGTGGGCAAGAGCATATTAAACTGGCCACCGAATACGGCAAAACTCAACTTAATTTGGGGCATTTGGTCGATAATAAAAAACAACCCCGCGGTGAAGGCTTTGAGCTGCGCACTGACGAATGGGGGGCGATTGCCGCCAATAGAGGCTTATACTTAACCACCCAAACCCAGCCGAAAGCGCAAGGCAAACAGCTCGATATGCAAGCAGCCATTGCCCAACTTGAAAATGCCCTCTCTATTGCTAAAGCCCTACAAAATGCCGCCACCCAATCCGACGCGCACAGCGCCGATACCGACAGCCAAGCGCAACTTAAAGCCAACTTAACTCAGCTAACCCAAAGTGGCCTACTGGCCTATGCGCAAGAAGGCATGGCCCTAACTAGTCCTGAAAACATCCAACTGACAACAGCGAGCAGCCTCACCTTCACCAGCGAACATCAAACTGATATCAACGCTTTAAAAAATGTCACCCTCTCATCGGCTGAAGCGATTGGCTTATTTGCGCAAAAAGCGGGCATGAAACTGTTTGCCAACCAAGGGGATATTGAAGTGCAAGCCCAAAACGCCAACCTCAATATGGCGGCCAAGCAAGATATTAAAGTGGATAGTGTGGATGGTAAAGTCACCATTACCGCCAAAGATAACCTCACCCTCATTTGTGGTGGCTCTTATATCAAAATTAGCAGTGAAGGCATTGAACTGGGCACGCCAGATAATGTCTATCTTAAATGTAATGTGATGCAGAAGATGGGGCCGGCAAGTCATCATTTATCCACAAAACTGAATATTAATAATCAAGAGCTCGAGGCCTTATTAAAAAAACATATATCGTTTAACTCAAAAGGCTTTTCCGCATAAGGAATAAGGCAATCAACATGACCATAAAAAGAATCGACAATTTCAACTTTCCCGTTGGTGAAAAACAACTCAGTCAAGATGCGTATTATAAAGCGTTATCAGAGGCAATCAGTGGCTTTTATCCGTTTGGTGAAAATGGGATATGGCATGGGGGGATCCATCTTGATGAAAGGGTACTAAAGAAAATTGATAATGACGGTAAATTGCGTTGTATGGCTCATGGCGAAGTGGTTGCTTATCGAGTCGATAATATTTACCATAAAATAGTGTATCAGGACAATGTTGAGCTAAAAACGCCTTATAAAGAACAGCAAAAAGTGGCGTATTTCTCAACAGGATTTGCCTTAGTTAGACACCTATTACAAATGCCTAAAGTCGCAAATGCAACTAATACGCCCCCCTCAATAACCTTATACAGTTTATATATGCATCAACTCGATTGGTATGGTTATCAGCAAAAAGGACAAGAAAGCGGTAGTCAGGTGAATTACCCTTGTTATTGGCAAGCGCAAGCAGGGAAAGTGGATGAAAAAAAAGCAGACACCATTGCTGGCAGCGTGATATGTGAAAAGGGAAAAGACACAAAGATTATGGGTTTATTGCTTAAAGGCAGTAAAGTACGTTTAGGTGAACAAAAAGCAAATATGCCTGGTTGGTATAAAATTGTGTCGATAACCGCAGGTACGGTGGTGACACCAAACGGCTTTCAAAATGAATTGGGCAATATTACCGGTTATGTTTGGCATAATGATATTGGCACGACAGCAGCCGATAGACCGACAGGAAAGACAGCGGAAGCCAATAAGGATTATGAAATCTGCAAAGAAGATAATAAAAAAGTGGGCAAACCCGAAGTTGAAGTCAAAGGCATTGCGGTTTATGGCACCGCGAATGACAGTCAAAAGTTGACCTATTTGCCACAAACCGCGACTTTTGAATTGGATGGGCAAGAAAATGGCTATGCTAAAATCCGTAAAATTGGTAATTGCACTGTGCCGGCGGTCTTGGTTGCAGAAAATGGCGGGGATGAAGCGCCACATAAAGGGTATGTCAAATTATCCTCACTAATAGTGACCCAACTTAAACCTGAAAAATTAGATAAAGTGGTGGTATTAAAAACGCCTGTGCCAATTAATAAAGGCGACTTTATAGGTTACATCGGCCATAATGTCAGCCAATCCGAACGTTTTGACGAGCCTAAAGAAGCCCCGTTATCGAACATGAAACGGGCGTTAGACAAGCAATTACCGCCAATGGCACATATTGAATTACTGACCTGTGATGATTTGCCGGCGTTTATCACTAAAACCCGCGCCTTAGCAGGCAAGCTGCCTGAAAGCGAAAAGAGTATCATATTAGTTGAAAAAGAGGCGCAATTAGTTCAAGCCGCTAAACCGGCAGGTTGGTTAAGCTCTGGGGTGGCGATTCATTTTACCGACACTACCGAGAGCTACTATATTAAAATCAAACCGGTCTATACCGTCAATCTTCCCTCAAGATTTTTTCATACTTCAACCGAGCAGCCGTTATTCGACACAGGGGTTGGCAAGGTGGTTAATGGCATTAATGGAAAGATACAGGCAAAAAGCCCGTCAGCGCAACCGTACACCTTAACCGCAAGTGAGAAAATGTATGTAAGGCGGATATATCCCGAATTAACCGAGGCAGATATCCCCGATAAAGTTGAGCTAATTAGTGGCGGAAAGGGGCAAGATACGACGTTACCGAGTGTCTATTCTGAGCCTGCGAATGATGATGATTTTTTCACGATTCGCTTTATGATTGAAAACAAGCCGTACTGGATAGCCGCCAGTAAAGTCTTACACCTTAATGGCGAAGATGGGCAGCTCAATTCAAGCGTAAGTTATTGGCATGATTTTCCGTTATCATTAGATGACACCCTTTCTCCACAGGAAAAGAAACGTAATACGGTATGTTACCCTCGTACCGTGTCCCTAATTTCATTAGAGAATGATGGCTTGATAGCGATAGAGGATGAAAACACAAAATGGGCCCAAGTGACGGCACTGGATGAGCAAACGCTACCGATACATGGTTGGGTGAATATAAAAGACAATGCACAAGCTCATATCAAACGGCGTAGTCCATGGCACTGGCCTGGGTTTGAAACAATAGAAGAAAAGGCCTCGATAGGTGAATTATCTGACAAGATAGGCAAGAATAAAGTGGCGAAATTAGATTTAGCCGATTACACGCCAGCGATGCGGGCATTACATCAAATCTTAACGGGCACACTGATATATTCAACCCAACGAAAAAAAGACCTACCGCCGCCGACTTTTACGGATAGGGATTTAAAGGAAGGATTACGCCGAAGCTGGACAGCGGAGTTGATAGGGCATTTATTGGTAAAATATGAAAGCGAATGGTATGCCGATGAAGCGTTAAGCAAATGGAACGAAATTGATGAGCTATTTGAAGAAGAAAAACAACAACAAAAAGCAATTATTGAAGCGGGATTAGATGAGCTAGGCATCACCGAGCCTTACCTCCGTGATTTTGCCTTAGAGGTGGTGGACGAAGCGCATAAACATGTCAAATCAAACTGGCAACTAGAAAAAGCACAGCGCATTAAACCGTCACTGTGGTGGAAA
>NZ_LZGR01000039.1:0-36724 GCF_001690255.1 Gilliamella sp. App2-1 | reverse complement strand
TTTACGGTTAAAAATAATGGGACTACCTCGACGTGTAAAAAGATTTTGATAAAATTCAGGAATCATTAAATATTCGAGAATAATGTAACAAAATAAACCAGAAGTTAAAAGATAGAAAAGTGTATCACTATTGCACGTTATAATAGAATATATCAAAGATGGAATTAAAAAGATCCCCGAAATTGAGAGAAAAAAACTCATACATAAATAAAGAATCTGATCAGATTTTGTTTTACGAATAAAAGCACAGTAGTTATCATTGGCATATAGAAGACGCTGATCCGCACCCGTTAAATAGTTACCGCCTTTTACTAAATCGCTTATCCAACCAAAAATTTGGGGTTGATATTGTGATGGCATTGTTCTGCTCCTTAATTTAAATTTTATTGTTTTGAGTCACGATTAATGGCACGTCTTCACGGTTATTGTATTGAATAATAATTTGATATTTTACAATATTAAACGCGCTTATGGTGCCGGCGATCCATTTATTGATAATAAGCCCATTTTGAACTGGCTTGTCGCTATTGGTTATTGTTTTATCAGTAAGATGATTAGCCGATGTGGTTAATGTAAATTCGTCTGGCTCGTCAATAGTGTTATAATCAGGCTCAGGCAGCCCTGTCATGACATTACGGTTGCGATCATACTTATCAAAATAGGCTTTTTGTCCGTCCCCGCCCTGAGCTATTAAAACTTATTGTTTGACATGATGCCGTTGTTTAATTTCGGCGAGCTCTGCTTGCGATGTGGCATTAAACGCTTCGACCATCCATTCTGGCCAGCCTTGTCCTTTAATAATGTTGTCTTTAAATTGGGTTTCTTGTTCCCATTTGTATTTGCCATCGTTTAAGCCAGCTAATTTGTTCGCGCACATAAAGTTATTGACCCAACCCCAAACCAGATAACTGCCTATGCCAGCACGTAATGGGTCTAGCAATATATGGTCGATTGTTTTATGGGTATGGGGTTTGCACACCATTAATATGGTGGTGTTGAGTGAAGAGCGTGAAAAGTTATGCACCACCACCCCTTGTAAATGGGCCCAGTCATATTCTTTTATGCGTTTTTTATTAGGGTGCAAAAAGGTTAGCGGATTACGTAACACTTTAAAATTAAAAAAATAGCTTTCATTGATATACACTTTACCCGTTTTACGATTAAAAATAATGGGGCTTCCTCGGCGTGTAAAAAGGTTTTGATAAAATTCAGGAATCAGAAGATATAAAGCAAAAAAACAGGTGATGTTCATCAATAATAATACAATATCCATAATTTTTTCATCATTATTAACTGCAGGAGTCATAGTAAAAACGAAATAAAAATAAATACCTATATAAAAAGAAAGACCAAATATTGATATAAAACAAATAAATAAATAAAAAAACTGATCAGATTGTGTTTTACGAATAAAAGCACAGTAGTTATCATTGGCATAGAGCAAGCGATCATCGGCACCCGTTAAATAGTTACCGCCTTTGTCTAAATCGCTTATCCAACCAAAAATTTGGGGTCGATATTGTGATGGCATTGTTTTGCTCCTTATTTTAAATTTTATTGTTTTTAGCCACGATTAATGGCACGTCTTCACGGTTATTGTATTGCACAATGATTTGATATTTTGCAATATTAAACACACCTATTGTGCCAGCGATCCATTTATTGATAATAAGCCCATTTTGCACTGGCTCGACGCTATTGGTTGTGGTTTTATCAGTAAAATGATTAGCCGATGTGGTTAAGGTAAATTCGTCTGGCTCGTCAATTTTGCTATTATCAGGTATTGGGAGCTTAGTCAGTACGCCGACATTACGATCATACTTATCAAAATAGTCGGCTTTATCAAGCGAGATAAGGTATTGATCGCTATAGTTTGCGTTCACAGCTAATAACGTTATTTGTTGCGAGGTGATACGGTATTTTAGATCGATATATTTTTCGGGCTGTGGGTCTGGCTGGCTTTTTAGATTTGGGTAATCATTAATAAATAAGCGAATTAGCGCAATTGCACTTTCGCTTTGATTGTATTTGGCAAAATCGGGAATATCCAAATAAAAATAGATATGCCGTTGAAATGGATTTGGGGCATCGGGCTCAGGTACACCTGTTATTGATGGGGCATGATATAGCGGTTTTAAACGAATAAAAGTTTGAATATTATAGACCATGATCGCATAGTCGTTGAGCGCTAAGCCAAAACCCGCGTGAGTGCTATATTCATCTTCGTGATAAGCTTGATAGCCTAAATAGTCCAATTCTTCTTGCTTACCAAAGCAGCAACGGTTTAACCAGTGTTGAATAGCTGTAAATTTATCGTACTTTTTACTAAACATAACCGCGATTGAACCACCAATCATTAAAGCAACACCCGCAATAACAGTTACCCATGAACCAACTAATGCTACAATTGCACCAAAACCTAATGCAATCGAACCACCTAACCTATAAATAAAATATCTATTATCTTCCATATTTATCATATCAAACGAACTTTTTAGTTCACCGATCGCATCTAATACCGTGATCGTAGCCGTGGCTCTGGAAACGGTTTTAGAAATTATGGCATTGAACTTAAGCTTAGCTTCTATTGCTGTTGCACCTTTACCTGCTTTAATCGCTTCAGTCATTTGCATATTGAGTTTGATATTTTTATATTGGTTAGTTAAGTCGATGCTAGTTAGTACCAGTGACACCAGATCTTTAAGCATTTTCCCTTTTAGATCGGTTTCACCGTCACCTTCTTTTGCTTCATCCCATTCTTTAAGCATATCGCTAATGTTTATTAGGGTCAGGGTACCTAATATACCGTTCACCGCAAGATTGATGCTAAAAGTTATGTTCCCCGTTTTGACGTTTTGATTAGCGGTTTGTAATTCTATCTTATTATAGATACGTTCTAATTCATGTTGCGCTTTGTCTATCACGCCTCCTGCTTTTGATATTTTTTCGTTTATTTTAGCTTTAGCTCGCTCTAGGGCTTTATCACTGATTTTGCGTAATTTATCAGTGATTGACGCTTTGCCTTGATTCACTTTTTCTATGTTTTCAAGCAGTGTTTTTTGTTTATGGATTAATTTGAAATAATCTTTATACTTTTGCTCCATAAATTGTTTTAAGCTGTATGGGCTTAATGTGCCATTAGTGCCGTTGATAAAGTCCACAAACAAGGCTTTACTGGCTTTATCAGGAAAGCATAGGGTAAATTTTGCTTTTTGCATTTTGCCCGAGCTGGTTTTAATGGGCTTTTCATCAATATCAAAACTTTCTAAAAAAGCAAGCTCGTGCGGGTGATAAACGCCACGATTGTAAAAACCCCGATGCATTTGGGTTAATAAATTTTGAATTTTTACGATATTTTCTGGTCTAATTTGCACGTTTATTTCAACGGGTAGTGCCCCTAGTTTGGCAAGTTCATCAAATGCATTAAGCCGCATCCAGTGCGATTTTATCGGTTTAAATAGGGTGTCTTTAGCCAGTGTTGCCTGTTTTTTTAGTGCCGTGCGGTTAAGTAAACTTTCACTATATTGGGTTGATGCGTGAGTTTGTTGTGTTGAATTAGCAAGGTTGGATAATTCTTTATTTACCGCTTCAAGGCTTTTATTTAATTCCCTATTCTTGGTTTCATAAGCCTTTTTTTCGCGCCTGAGTTTTTCTTGTGCTACGGGATCACTCGCTGGAATTTGTTTTTTTTGTTGTTCAAGCTCGTCAATTTTTTGTTTATTTTGTTCAATTTTAGCTTCTAGCTCGGCTTTGTTTTTTTCTAATACACTTTTTTTATCGTTTAGATCTTTATCGCCATTTTTTTCTGCAATTGCTGTAGAGGCTGTACCAATAAACTCCGTTGTTTTTGATAACCAATCCTTTGGTGTTATCAATTCATTAGTTTTTAAGTCTACATAGACCTTTTCGTCACGATCGATACCTTTAGCATTGTGATATTCGGTGATGTAATAGATACTTTCAGGATTACTGAGCAGCTCGTCCCATAGGGCACTGTCTTGATCGAGTTTAATTTCGGAATGGGTGGTATCGACTAAAATAGATCCAACTTCTGATGCGTGCACCAATTGCGTCGTTTCGGTGCTAAAATCAAATTCACGTTGCCAAAAATGATTGGTGTTAACGCTTTTGGGTTTGGTTTTGCTAAATTGCGAGACAATGCCTTGTTTACCAAATAACCAACGCAAATAGGTAAAGTAGTCCTGCGACCACTCTTTATGGTAATTAACTACTTCGTTATAGGCTGTTTTTAATTCCCTTTTGAAGGTATCAACTTTACCTTGATCTACACAGCTATCAAACTCTTTGAGTTTTTCCTTTTTCATCGATTTTAATTTGCTTATTGTCACCGCATTTTTTGGTGGTGACGACATTATCACACCAATATAACTATCAGGAGAACGATTAGCGAGTTCGATTTCATCTTCTTTTTCCAGTATTGCGATTTGTCTGTTGAATGAATCTTCAATCGAGGTTCGGTACTGCTCCATTAATTGTAAAATTACCCGCTTTTTAAACATTACTGGTTGATAATAATTAAATTGATCTTTCAATACTGGGTTGATCGTTTGGATCAAGTTTTTTGCTCGTTGTTCATAGATTTTCGTTGTTTTATCTAAATCGTCAAAACCATCGATTAATTCTTCTGCTAAATTCACTTCTTCTGCGGTTAATGGTATTTCGTTAATCATATGCAGGTGCGATACCCGTTGCGAGTTGAGCTCTTCGGCGATACCGAAGGTGTCTTCTAATACGACCCCGCAAGAAATAGCCCTGTCACCTTGGTATAATCGGTTAACATGACTGGCAAATCGGTGTTTTTGCTCTGCAAAACTTTTAAATGGATGGGCCGATTTAAAATGCGCCAGACCTTGCTCTCCAAAACGAAACTCGAGCACTTTGCTTTTATCATTATCATCATGTTCATGACTATAACCAAAAATATCTTTAAACGGCACCGCTCGGTTACCGGTTGCCTCAGACGGTGAGTCTTTGAGTTTTTGTATATCAATTTTGGTAAAACGCGATAACACTTGGCTATCTTGTTCTTTGAGATAATCGTCGAGGGTCTTTTTGGGACAAGGTTGTGAAGAATAAGCCACCCACGCTTGCGTAAAGCGCTTATCATCAAGATGAATAAACGAGGCAGGAATGAAGTGGCAGGCATCTTTACACGCTTTTGATAATGGTCTTGGCTGGGTATGGGGCAGTTCGTGGGCATCTTTTAAACGTAGTGCCCCATCAATGCATTCATATGCGTCAATTATTCGGCTCTCAATATCATCACCTTGTTGTTGCATCACATAAACATAGCCGTTACGCAAAGTGCGAAGTACATAGTCATAATATTCTAAGGGAGCTTCTGGCATGCGATGTTTAAAATCTAACGTTTTAGCATAATTCGCCAGTTCTTGATAAGTGCGGTTAACCTGTTTAATTTTAGTGAATTTTGTTTTTATCACGGCTTGACGCAGTAAAAAGACCGGTAATCCTGTTCGCTCACAGGCAGGGCAACGACCGGCGGCTTCGTTTTTATATTGTATCGCGATGTTGGCTATTTTTTGCATCTTACGCTCTTTAATTCTTCAATTCTTGTTTTATCGAATTTTGTGATTTTTCAAAAGGAATCTATTGGCTTTTAAGGTTAATCAATGTCGGGTATAGGCTGAGTTCATCATCTAAAGCGGTGTGGAATACCTGAGTGAGTCTCTTTGCAGCAAATAGATTCAATAATGAATCTTGTGATAATGAGCTTATTGAATTCAGTGACACTTTATTGAGCGATAACGGACTTAATACGGTTATTGCCTCATACAAAGACGGTTTATCATTGACCGATAGGAAGTTACTTAACGCGGAGATTGTTGACATTAAGGTTTGATAGCTAGCTGAATGAAAAGAAAAACTGGCTTTTTGATTGAGAGTCGCCTCAATGGAGAAGGCTTTATCGTAACGAGTAGAAGTAATCACATAACGCCAAGGCTGATTTAACCACTCATCACCGTCAACATACCAAACCGAAATCGACGAGCGCAGCCCCTCAACGGTTAAGGTATAGCCGTTATGGCTAATGCAGCCTAAACCCGCCATTAATCCGTCAATCAATCCTTTACCTAATTGTCCAAAAAGGCGATTAAAGCCATTCGCCATATTGTTTTCCTATTTTCCCTAAAATCGCTATATTTTATTGTTAATGATGTTATTCGTTTATCGTTCTTTATATTATAGTTTTAAGCATAAACGATAATGGGAACAGAGTATAAATCATTTTAACGCAAAGTTAACCTTTTTTGATGGATACTTTTGCTTAACGTAAGGAATTTTTGTGAGTTAAGCAGGTATCAGATATAAGGTATGTAGTAGCGACTTAACGCCTTTGTTTGAAAAAAGCAATTTAGGCAACGTCATACTTTGTTAAGTACATTTTTCAACCAGTTAAATTAAAAATAATTTTATGCTCAAACGGTATAAATTTCTGGATATATTTAACAAGAAATTCCGTCTTTTTAATAGAGAAAAGCTCATTTTTATTGCTAATTATGTTATAACTATATGAAATTTAAAGATTAATTGGTAGAATAAAAAATCACAATGTTCTCTCTATTTTTTTCTAAAATTACTTTAATAAAAACAATGCATTATAAAATCATGGTTATTTTAAAAATCATTGAAAAAGTTGGTAGAAATTTGGTGTTAAATATTTTAATGATAAAACAATGTGTTATAATTGGTCTGTACCCTATACACATAGGGATAAACCGAATTGCCATTACCATTGTCTAACGTTGATTATCTGTACCCTATACACATAGGGATAAACCGATAAAAATGTTATTAATCAGGAAATCCATAATCTGTACCCTATACACATAGGGATAAACCGCCCTTTTATTTTATTAAATATTTTCTATAGTTCTGTACCCTATACACATAGGGATAAACCGCAATTTTTAGCTCGCTTTAATGCATTTTGAATCTGTACCCTATACACATAGGGATAAACCGGCCAAAATCTCCCCATTATTAGGATCAATAGCCTGTACCCTATACACATAGGGATAAACCGCAAAAATTTTTGCTCTGCATCATAAGTGGAACCTGTACCCTATACACATAGGGATAAACCGTGTCACTTTATTGTTTTCTACACAGTCTTTTCCTGTACCCTATACACATAGGGATAAACCGTACCCTGAGATGGCGAAACGACTAGATCCAACCTGTTCCCTATACACATAGGGATAAACCGCCCTTGCGTTAAGGCTTCATTTCGTTGTTTGGCCTGTTCCCTATACACATAGGGATAAAACCGTGACAAAATTTTTATTTATAATTTATTGAAAGATTCAATAAATTATGTGATAACTATCATACAGATCAAAAAGTCATTAAACCTATCTACCTTAAAGTAAAAAGAGCGATAAGCGCTTTGACTAAGATGTGATATGCCAAGTATTTAAAGATGCACAAGAAAAAAGATTAAACGATTACGTGTACAATTTTCAATAATGTTTAGATGACTATTTAAAACATGCAATATAAACAGTTCGACCTTTTCTAATGAATTATGTGAATTTAATAGATTTTATGTGACTTTTAAAGGTGTTATTGAAGCAAGTTAACGTTGGGCAAACTAATATTTATAAATCTCTCAATTAAAAATATTCTACTTGAAAAGTAGAATATACTTTTTTAAAGTAGGTAAGATCATTTAAATAATGATCTTTTTTACCACGCTCTACAAGTCCCAAACAAAATCTCTGGGACGCAATATTCAAAAAACAGTTGAGTATTTATTCCTCAAGGCTTTTTAATATCATATAAAGGAGTGTTGCAATGTCAGAACAAAAAGAACTCACCACTAATAACGGTGCCCCAATAGCCGATAATCAAAACTCCCGAACTGCCGGTCCTCAAGGTCCGGTGTTGATAGATGATTTTCAGCTTATCGAAAAACTTGCCCATTTTAACCGTGAAAACATCCCTGAACGACGAGTCCACGCCAAAGGCTCTGGCGCACATGGTACCTTTACAGTCACCAATGATATCACTCAATATTCTTATGCAAGCCTATTTGCTAGTGTAGGTAAGCAAACTCCAATTTTTGCTCGCTTTTCGTTAGTAGGAGGAGAGCGTGGCTCATCTGATACAGCGCGAGATCCCCGTGGGTTTTCAGTCAAGTTTTATACCGACCAAGGCAATTGGGATATTGTAGGCAATAATACCCCGGTATTTTTTATTCGCGATCCACTCAAATTTCCTGACTTTATTCATACGCAAAAGCGTGATCCCAAAACTAATTTAAAAGATCCACAAATGATGTGGGATTTTTGGTCTTTATCGCCAGAATCACTCCATCAAGTCACTATTTTATTTTCGGATCGTGGTATTCCTGATGGTTATCGTCATATGCACGGTTATGGTAGCCATACCTATAGCTTAATTAATAAGAATGGTATACGAACTTGGGTTAAATGGCATTTTAGAACCGAACAGGGAATCAAAAATATCCACCCCAAAAAAGCAATGGAAATAGATGGAACTAATCCAGATTCTGCACAAGAAGATCTATTTAAAGCCATTGAACGAGGAGACTATCCAAAATGGCGAATTTACATACAAGTTATGACCGAAGAGCAAGCCAATAACCATCCTGAAAATCCGTTTGATGTCACTAAAGTGTGGTCACAAAAACAGTATCCATTAATTGAAGTTGGCGTGATGGAACTCAATCGTAATCCAGAAAACTATTTTGCGGAAGTTGAACAATCTGCCTTTGAACCAAGTAATGTGGTGCCTGGAACAGGCTTATCACCAGATAAGATGCTACAAGGCCGAATTTTTGCTTATGCCGATGCACACCGCTATCGTATTGGTACTAATTATCAACAATTGCCGATCAATGCGCCAAAATGCCCTGTGCATAATTATCAACGCGATGGCGCAATGCGTTTTTATACCCCTGATAATGCCCCTAACTATGAGCCTAATAGCGTCGATAGCGCACCAAAACAGCAACCACAATATGCCGAACCGCCAATGCATGTCCCAGCAGGAACAATGGATAGGCATGATCATCGTGTGGATGGGGATTATTACTCACAGCCACGCGCACTATTTAATTTAATGAATCCCGATCAAAAACAACTGCTTATTGATAATATCGTTGGCTCAATGAAGAATGTGAAGCGGGACATTCAAATTAGACAGCTCAAACACTTCTACAAAGTACATCCTGATTATGGCGCTGGAGTTGCCAAAGGACTGGGGGTTGATGTTGACCTAATAAAAAGCTAATACTCAAAATAACAATGCCGACTAAAATTGGTCGGCATTGATATTTTTATAATAGCGATATTTATAGCTTAACCATTTGCTTCAACTTATTCAATAATCCTGAGTAATCCACTTTAGCAAAGTCAGTTACATCAACTTCGAGCAATTTACCTAGAACAAATTGATCATACCGCCGTATTTTGCAAACTTGGTAAAATTGATCCTTGTTGATTAAGTCATCAGCAAGATTTCGATTTTCTAACGCATCGCCATAATGATAGTGTTGCATTATATGACTCAAATGGCGTTCAGGTGAACGATCACGCTGGTAACGACGTTGCCATATCACATCAAAATCAGCAACTAAGCGAAGGGTTATCACTTGGTAGTAATATTGCTCAGTAAATTCACTTAGTTGCTTTTTTTGCTTATCACTAAATGGGTATTCAGAAATAATCACCTTTTTACCTGCATCCATATATAGTTTTAAAACACCGTAATAAAATTGCCAAGCTTTGTGTTCTAACGCTTCTTTTTCAGCTTTACAATTAAAGCCAACAGACTCAGCATATAAAATTTTGGCTTCATCGGGTGTTATAACAAAGCTATCTTTAAATTGCTGTTGCAATTGATTAACTAGATAGGTTTTTCCCGTACATGGACAACCTGCCAGTAAAATTAAATATTTCTGCATACTAACGCACCTTAATTAATCCGACTATTAACGTTAAGAAACAAACTCATTTTATGTTTCACAATTTCTTTAACTGCTTGATTAGCAGGAATAATATTGTGTCGTAACGATTTATTCACTTCGGTATCAGCAAACTTATCTTTGGCAACTTGGGTCCAATTTACTAATAATTCAGTGCCTACATTAAATTTACGAATACCATTATTAATCAGTTCAGGGTAATCTTCTTCTTTGACACCGGTACCGCCATGAATAACCAAAGGAATATCAACCATAGCATGAATCTCTTTTAATAGTGGAATATTCACCTCTGTTTTTGATTTGAATTGTCCATGATTAGTACCAATGGCAACAGCTAATGCATCAATCCCCGTGGCTTGAACAAACGCTAACGCATCTTTCGGTTTGGTATAAATTCGATCATTAGAATCAACATGAATGCCCTCTTCTGTTCCGCCTATAGTGCCTAATTCACCTTCAACCGATACGCCACGCGCATGTGCATATTCAACCACCGCACGGGTTTTTAAAATATTTTCTTTAAATGGTAAGGAAGAACCATCAAACATCACTGAGGTAAAGCCACTATCGATCGCTTCTTTAATATCATCAAAATGCTTTGAATGATCTAAATGTAATACAGCATCAACAATCTCTTCATCGGCAATGGCTTTTACCGCATTAACCAGCACTTTAAAACCAATATAACGTGCGGTATCAACACTAGTTTGTATAATAATTGGCGCCCCAACTTCTTTCGCTGCTCGTAGCATATCAGGTAACATTTCTAAGTTATGCGTGTTAAATGCACCGACGGTAAAATTGAGTTTTTGAGCTAATAAAGTGACATCTTTTAGTGTGGTATACATAATCATTTCCTTTAATCTCGTTGAACCGTAACTTGTTTGGCAATGTTGCGCATGGAGTCCATCTTATTCATCCAAAAATCAATATCGTCCATTGAACCATGTTGTGCTGCATCGGCACGTTTATGGTTGTACAAATTCATTAATGCTTTATAACCCTCTCCAATTGATTTTTTATGTTGTAAACTCTTTTCTAAATACTCAATCGCAAAATCAACATGATCTAATTGGCAATAAAGTAGTCCTGTTTTTTCACATAATGTGGCTAAAGTTACTGCATCATCTGTGTGATTAATTTGTTGTAACAATTGACTAATTGATTGTTCAATTTGGTCTATTTGCGATGATGACTGACTGACTTTTATTTCTGGTATATTTTCTGATTCTATTTTAGATTGACTTTTTTTGAAAAAGTTAAACATATCAAACTCCTAAACTAAAAGTTCTTTAATAACGGGCTTAAAATCCATGCATAGAGTAACGCCGCCGTAACCGTATCGACATCGGTTGCCGTTGCATTAATAAAGCCCATTTGATTAAAGATAGTCACCAGTAATGCCGGTAACAAAGTAATAAAGAAACCATGGGCAATGCCACCAATGAGAGCCCCACGACGACCACCTACTGCATTACCAAATATGCCAGCTGTACCGCCTGCAAAAAAGTTGGTTAACATGCCAGGTAAAATCATGGCTAATCCAAAAACTGGCAAAGTTAACATCGCAATCACCGTACCAATTGATGTGGTAATAAACCCTAAAATTACCGCATTTGGGCTATAAGGAAAAAACACAGGACAATCAAGCGCCGGTATGGCATTAGGAACCACTTTCATCGCAATGCCTCTAAATGCGGGTACAATTTCGCCGAGCAATAACCTAACACCAGCTAATAACACATAGATGCCTACTACAAAAATAATCGCTTGCGTAAAGGCATACATCACATAATTTTGACCACCAGACAATGTTGAAGCATATTCTTCACCAGCAAAAAGAGCGGTAATAATATAAAGTGGTATCATTACCACCATGACTGACAAATAAGTATCTTGCAAAAATTCAAATGATTTAGGTAATTTCATCTCCTCAATTGAACGTTTATTTACGCCTCGCTCCCCCACAACATAAGCAACACCAGCTTCAAACAAGTAACCAATTGTACAAAAGTGACCTAGTGCTATGTCATTAGCCCCAGTTACTTTACGAATGATCGGCTGCGCAATAGCTGGCATAAATACCGCAAAAAGTGCACCAACAAGACCGCCGACTACAATTAACGCGATTCCTGAAAGTCCAGCAAAACTACCAAATACCGTGGTCATGGTTGCCATCCAGAGAATAGCCTGACCAGTTAAAAAGATATATTTCCAGCGGGTAAAACGGGCAATGAGAATATTAAAGATAAAAATCATTAAAAAAGTCAACGCAATATCACGACCTAAGCCTAACTGATTCATGGCTTGGCCATTAATCGCTTCAATAGACGGGATAATCCCTTGCATATCAAATCCAGCGGTAAAAATGTGCCCGAAATAGGTCAAACTGCCAACAATGATACTAGCCCCCGCATTGAGCACTTGAAAGCCCAATAATGTTTTAAGGCTTCCTGAAATAATTTGACCTACTGATTTACGTTGCAACATCAAGCCAAACATAGCAATTAGACTAATCGTTATCGAAGCTTGCGTTAAAATATTATCAATAATAAAGTTAACCACGTTCATAGTATTCTCCTATTTTGCAATTTAAAGCAGTCCCTTTTTTTGCAACACTGGACTTAACTTTTCATCAATTTCAGCTTTCGAGACGATATTTTTGAGATAAACAATTGAGGTCTGTTCGCTAATATTGAATTTAGCAAACTGAGGGCGAAAATTTTCAGCCGTGATAATAATATCGGCATTCATAGAAGCAGCAGATGAAATATCCGTATGATCCAACTTGGCATCAATTCCCTTGGCCTTTAACACATCCTCAGTCGCCATTTGTGCGGCAAAACTACTGCCTAATCCCGCACCACAAACAAATAAAATAGTTAAATTACTCATTTTCAATCCTCCTACAATTTAATGGTTCAATCCGAATTAGGTTCATTAAATAAAATGTTCTTAAATTGTTGTACCGAATGACACATTGTTAATCTTTCAAGTTTTTGTTCATCATTAATCAATTCAATCAAACTACGCATAATATTGAGATGAGAAAACGAATCGATAGCTGCTAAACAAAATATGATTTTCACAGATCCCATTTCTGAATTACCAAAATCCACGGGATGACGCAAAGTAACAACACTCACCCCTAACTGGTTTACTCCATCTTCAGGGCGAGCGTGTGCCAACGCTAAATTTTTGCCTATGACGATATACGGACCATATTGCTCGACCGACGTAATCATGGCATCAATATAAGATGGTAAAATAAATTGTTTTTTTAATAATGGCTCAGCAGCAATTTTGATCGCTTGTCGCCAATTTGAACTATCTTGCTGCAATATAATGTCATTATCGGTAAGAATATCTTTCAACATAGGCTGGATTTTCCTTTTATTGATTTTAAGATTATTAATCGCTAAACACTGTTCGAGTTGGTTATAGATAGGTGCTGACACGATGCCGCCACTTTGTTGAATCAAATCAACCAATGAATAGAAAAGATCGGTCGCATCGACCAAATGATTTAAAACGCGTTGATTAGCACTGTGCTTAGCTAAAAAATCAGTGATAATAGGATGATTTTTCTCTTTTAAAATCGGTTCTAACACCAATACTGGATGAGCTAAGTGCGGTAATGGAAACGTGGAAAAAATTAAGTCAAAATCGAGTTGAGCTAATAGATCCTGATCATGACGCCCCAAAATGGCTAGCACATCAATACTAAAAAACTCTTTGAGTGTTTCAGCTAATAAATTAGAAGTTGCTATACCATGGTCACAAAATACTACTGCTTTAAAATAGTAACTTCTTTCTTGATTAATAGCGCTTGCAAAGGTAGAAAAATGGATAGTTAAAAAAGCAATTTCGTCATCTGATACTTTATGACTTAAGGTATTTTCAAGTTCTTGCATAAACATAGCAATAACTGAATAAATTGCACCATAGTTTTGTTTGATGTTATCAAGTAATGGATTAATAATATGAATATTATTACTTACTCGTGCAATAAGTCCTGCTAAGTGTTTACATAAATTTTCGTACAACTGCTCTTGTTTGGTTGAAAATGGAATTTGTGTTTTTTCTTCGACATAATTAACTAACTTAATCGCTAATAACTGCGCATTTAACCACTCTACATAGTTATTAATATCCTTGGTATTGAAAGCTTCTAACATATAAATAATGTATTGCTGTTCTTGCCGATTAACTTGCAAAGCAACATGCTGACAAACCAAATGAATAAATTTTGCTATTTCACCCAAATCATTATTATTAAAATTCGGCCTTATCATCGTAAGATGATGTTGCTGTTGATTACGAACCACCCAAATAGTGGTAAAAATCACAATTTGTTGAACATAAATTTCATCATGAATTTGGCTAATAGTTTGATGAGCTAGCCGTAATAGACTATCTATTAATTCTTGGGGAATATAATTAAATAACAACCTCTGTATAAAACTCATCTCATATAATGGTTTATCTAATTCAAGATTACCCACAAACTGATTAATGGCTTCGTACATCATTAAACGAATAGAACGCTCTAACCCGAAAAACTGCATACCTTGTTTTGGCAGGCTGATTAATTCAATATCATATTTTTTAAGTCGTTGTTTAAGTTTACGGATATCTTCATCTAAGACACTTTTCGATACAAAAAAAACACTTTTTTTATGACTGAGAATGGTTGGAGAGGCAGAAAAAGCAATAGACAGTAACAAATCAAACTGACGTTCATCTTTACTTAGAATCGATGACGTTGGCATGCCCAATAATGCATTATAAATTAACTGTTTTTGATCATGCGTCGCGTTTATTATAAAACCTTTATTACGTACGGTTGAAACTAAAGGAAACTGTCTTTGCATTAAAAACGCATTAATTTCTTGAATTTCATTGCGAATGGTTCGCACACTAATCTGAAATTCGTCTGATAACATCTGGGAAGTGACCGGATAGTCGATGGAAATAAATTTTTTAAATAACTCAATGGTTCTTGTTCGCATAAACTTATTCACTTATTTACTTCATAGATTAAGTATAAGTGAGATAGATTTACTTACCTAGTTGGTATTTTTGCCAATAAAAATGGCAAAAATTATTGATTAATGCGATGGTTATCACACTGTTTTATCAAATAGATACTGAGATGTCTCAATTAATCACCAAACGGTATAGACTCCTGAATATTTTTACAAAAAATATAACCTAAAAGTGAATAGTTGGGTAAATATCCAGCCTATTTTCGTGTTTTATATTCAACGGATTTTTCAGTTTAATGTTATAACTGATGGTTTTATAACATTTAATGTTACTGGTTAAGAAAACGAACGATTTCAATCGAGTTTTCTTTAGTACATTATAAATAGTCTGAGGGATGTCCATAAAAGGTTTAGCCAAATCAGTGACAGTCTTCTTCTTTATGATATAAGCGTTCGCTATATCTCTTGTCGGTGATAAAGCATTAGTTTTGTTTTTTATGTATATTCATTACCGTACTTTCTAAAATTACTGTAGCTTCTAAAATTATTGTAAATAATGCGAGTAATTCTAACAAATAAGGAAATAATACAAATAAGGTCATTAAATGTTAGAAAAGAGTGATTGAGCAAGCTAAAAATAGAAATGGTATTATTATTTTAGTCAATTCTATGGTCTACGTAGCACAATTACTCATAGAATTAGGTCATAACGGTATTGAGATAATCAATACCGTTATGACCATTCAGTTAGATTTTGATGGCTGATTTTTGCCGAACAATTTCAAATAAACAAACACCCGTTGCTACCGACACATTAAGTGATGACACAATGCCAGCCATGGGAATGCTGACTAATTCATCACAATGTTCTTTTGTTAAACGGCGCATCCCTTCACCTTCCGCACCCATCACCAAAGCAAGTGAAGTCGCTGTTGATGTTTTATAAAAATCAGTTTGATAAAGCGTTCTATCTGCCTCGCCAGCAGTCCCCACAATCCAAACTTGATATTCATCTTGTAACATTCGCATCGTGCGTGCCAAATTGGTCACTCTAACCACCGGTATACTTTCAGCCGCTCCACACGCTACTTTTTGCGCTGTCGAGTTAAGGGGGGCTGAGCGATCTTTTGGCACTATAATAAAATCCACACCCGCGGCATCAGCGGTTCTTATGCAAGCGCCTAAATTATGCGGATCGGTCACACCATCTAAAATTAAGATAACGGGGTTTGTTTGCCCTTCCATAAGTAAAGGAATATCATTTTCTTGATAACCTCGACTTGGTTTAACCATGGCTAAAATACCTTGATGTACCCCATTTTTAGATTTTTCATCTAACCATTGGCGATTAGCGATTTTCACTGGCAAGCCAAGCTGCTCTAATTGACGCACAACGGCGATAAGGCGTTTATCTTCACGCCCTTTAATAATAAATACTTCAATAATTCTTTCTGGCGAACGTGTTAATAATGCTTCAATGGCGTGCAGGCCATAAACTGTTTCACTCATTTATTTGCTACTCTTTTGTTTTATTGACTGATTTTGTTTTATTACTTGATTTTGGTTTCGATTTGCTACGTTTTTTACTTTTAGCTTTCACTTCAACTTTCGTGTTTAGTTTAGCACTTGATTTTGCCTTTTTTTTAATACTTTGTTTAGCACGACTTTCGCTAGTTGTTTTTTTACCTTTTCGCTTAAGCGGCAAATCAGCATGCGGATCGGTTTGGGCTTGTTTAGACTTTTCTTTTGCTGTTTTACCTTGACGTTTTGGCTTATTATTACTGCCAACCAGCGAAAAATCAATTTTACGTTCTTCTGGATTAACATTATCGACTTTTACTTGCACTTTATCGCCTAAACGATAAGTAAAACGTGTATTTTCACCAATTAAACGATTGTGCGAGGCATCATAAATATAATAGTCGTTTTCTAACGAGGAAACATGCACTAAACCATCAATGAAAAAATCGTCTAATCGAACAAAGAAACCAAAATTAACCACGCTTGAAATCGTACCGTTAAATACTTCACCGACATGATCTTGCATATAATCACATTTGAGCCAATCAACCACATCACGCACAGCTTCGTCAGCACGCCGTTCGGTCATTGAACAATGTTCACCAAAGTAGAGCATTTCGCTAGTGGTATAGCAATGTCCGCCAGTCTTACTGGTTTTATGCTGTTGGTCAGCTAAGATCCATTTAATCGCTCGATGTAATAACAAATCTGGGTAACGACGAATTGGCGAGGTAAAGTGCGCATATTCCTCAAGCGCTAAACCAAAATGCCCTCGATTTTCAGGATCATAAATGGCTTGCTTCATGGAGCGTAAAATTACCGTTTGCAACATATCATGATCAGGACGCGTTTCAACCACCGTCATTAATTCGGCGATATCTTTCGGTTTTGGACTGGCGCCACCACCCAGCGATAAGCCAAGCTCACTTAATACTCTGCGCAGATTGCTCATTCGATCTTCATCTGGCCGGTCATGCACGCGGAATAATGATGGCACTTGCGCATCAATCACTAATTTTGCTGCCGAAACATTGGCTAAAATCATACACTCTTCAATAATTTTATGTGCGACATTACGTTGCGCAAGCTCAATACTTTCGATACGCTTATCAGCATTAAAAATAAATTTTGGCTCATCTGATTCAAACCCTATCGCACCGCGTGCAATTCGTGCATTATCAAGCACTTTATATAATCCATATAGATTCTCAAGATGTGGCACTAACTCTTGGTAATGTTGACGTAGCGCTTTATCACCCTCTAAAATTTTAGCTACTTTAGTATAGGTTAATCTGGCATGTGAATTCATCACCGCTTCGTAAAACTCATAGCCTGTTAATCGCCCTTTGTTAGACACGGTCATTTCGCAAACTAAACATAAACGATCAACTTGTGGATTTAACGAACAAAGTCCATTAGATAATACTTCGGGAAGCATTGGTACAACTCGTGATGGAAAGTAAACCGATGTACCACGCAAGCAGGCTTCTTTATCTAAGGCTTTATCAGGTCTAACATAATAACTCACATCGGCAATCGCCACCCATAAACGATAGCCCCCACCACGATTTTTTTGGCAATAAACCGCATCATCAAAGTCCCGTGCATCTTCACCATCAATAGTGACTAAAGGCAATTGACGCAGATCTTTTCGCCCTTTTTTAGCACTTTCTGGCACTTGTTCGGTAAATTTGCTCACTTCTTTTTCAACAGCTTGTGGTAATTCATAAGGAATTTCGTGATTTCGCAGTGCAATATCAATCGCCAAATTAGTCCCCATGATCTCACCAAGCACTTCTTTTATGATGCCAACGGCTTTTTGACGACGTTCAGGACGTTGCTGTAATTCAACCACTACTACCGTTCCCATACGAACCGTGCGATCAGGTTTGCCAGCAATTAAAATATCAAAGTTTAAACGGCTGTCATCAGGCACAACAAAACCAATGCCTTGCTCAACAAAATATCGCCCAACAATTTGATTATTGCGTGGTTCTAAAATTCGTACAACCCGAGCTTCCATTTTTCCACGATATTTAGTGCCCATTGGCTGCGCTAAGATCACATCACCTTGTAAAACTTTTTTCATTTGCTCTGGCGATAAAAAATAGTCTTCAAGACGCCCTTCAACGCGTAAGAAACCAAATCCATCACGATGCGCAATTACACTGCCTTTAACCATGTCGAATTTTTCAGGTAAGGCATAACATTTACGGCGCGTAAACACAACTTGCCCGTCACGCTCCATAGCCCGCAAGCGACGATGCAACGCCACTTTTTGTTCTTCATCTTTAATAGCAACAGCTTGGGCAATTTTTTCTAAACTTGCCGGTTTTGCTTCTTGTTTAAGGTAATCTAAAATAAGCTCACGGCTAGCAATAGGGGAATCATACTTCTCAGCTTCGCGATCAAAAAATGGATCTTTTATCATAAGGGATATCCTGTGACTAATATTAGCGCTAGCATAACATAGAGTGCTATAACTTAAAATGAAGATTCAATTTATAAACAAGCGTCAAAATGTTGTTAACCTATTTTAATGTAGGATTTTGTCAGTATTCGATACTAGACTTAAAAAACGATAAGAATCAAAATTCCAAATAATGGGAACGTTTGTTGCCGAAAAATAAAGCCTTTTTATTTTTGTGAATGGAGTAAATTGGGTGCAGTGGTTTCGGACGTTTGTCGTTTAGGTGCTCCAAATAGCTATAATGACCACGTCCGAGTTAGTTTTTTGCGAATTCCCCTAAAAACCCCCCCGCGCTGGGCAGCAGAATGAGACCTTCTGCTGCCCAGCGCAATTACTCGTATCATCCTGATACTCGCCCTCATCGAGGCCATCTTTGATTTGCTTAGATGCTCGAATTTGTTCCAAACAAATTTGGCTCTCGGCAAAGCATAGCATAGCCTTGCCAAACATCCCTATTTAGCGTGCTAACTGACTATATTAGCGTCATATTCTGACACAGGAATAAGACAAACAACATAGTCAATTATTTTTGGAGGTTATTTTGTTTTTATAATTATCTTGATGATTTTATTTTAATTACCGCGTATACGGCGTTAAAGGCGTTATTCTTTCATCAGCTTAGAGGGAGCTATTTCTAAACTGCCTATACGGCGTTAAAGATTTGACGTATAACCATTTTACCTTCTAGAATTTTCTAAACCGCCTATACGGCGTTAAAGATAGAATCTGTTAGAGCTGAGCTGTTTGCTAATTTCTAAACCGCCTATACGGCGTTAAAGAGATATCATTGAGAGATTGAGCGCATCAAACTTTTCTAAACCGCCTATACGGCGTTAAAGTAGAGCTTAAGATTCGATAAGCCCTGCTTTATAAAGATAAACGACAATTTCATCTTTGAAAACCCTTTTTTTGAGCTGTTTTTTAATATACTGATTTTATTGAATTTTAAATTGTTGTTAGAAAAAGGGTTAGCAGAAGTTTTAATTCAAAAAAATTCTAAAAAAATAAATTAAATAAAATCAATACGTTTTCTGACTAATTGTTAGTTAGTAGTTGGTTGTTTTTTTCAAAAAAACAACCAATCACCACTATTTGTTTTGTTCCCGCTCAATCGCACGATAGCCAATATCATGGCGATAAAAACAGCCATGCCAATAAATACTTTTTATTTGCTGATAAGCACGCTGTTGTGCATCGAGTACCGTATTTCCTAATGTGGTCACACACAACACTCGTCCACCGTTGGTGTATAAGTTGCCATTTTCTAAACTAGTACCGGCATGGAAAATTTTGCAATCATCGGTTGATTCTGCCGGTAGTCCAAAAATCGCATCTTGGGTATTATATTCGCCTGGGTAGCCACCTGCAGCTAGCACCACGCCTAATGCAGGTCTTGGATCCCATTTTGATTGTACGGTATCTAATTTACCATCAACTGCAGCCAAGCAGAGTCTGACTAAATCTGATTGCATTCGCATCATTATTGGCTGTGTTTCGGGATCGCCAAATCGGCAATTAAACTCAATAACTTTTGGATTACCTTCTTTATCAATCATTACACCTGCATATAAAAAGCCAACATAAACATTGCCTTCTTGCGCCATGCCATCAACCGTTGGGTAGATGATTTCATCCATTATTCGTTTAAAAACAGCATCACTCACCACTGGTGCTGGCGAATATGCCCCCATACCACCAGTATTTAATCCTGTATCACCATCACCAACTCGTTTATGGTCTTGGCTTGTTGCCATGGGTTCGACATTTTTGCCATCCACCATGACAATAAAGCTGGCTTCTTCACCATCGAGAAACTCTTCAATCACTACTCGGTGACCGGCATCACCAAAGGCATTACCGGCTAGCATATCACGGACAGCATCTTCAGCTTCTTTCACTGTCATGGCAACAATCACCCCTTTACCTGCCGCTAGCCCATCAGCCTTAATCACAATCGGTGCACCCTTTTCACGAATATAGGCAATGGCTGGAGCGACTTCGGTAAAGTTTTGATATTCTGCGGTGGGGATTTTGTGGCGAGCTAAGAAGTCTTTAGTAAAGGCTTTTGACCCTTCAAGTTGTGCAGCGGCTTTAGTTGGTCCAAAGATTTTTAATCCCGCTTTTTGGAAGCTATCAACAATGCCAATTACTAACGGAGCTTCGGGTCCCACTATAGTTAAATCGATTTGTTCTTGTTGGGCAAAATTGAGTAATCCCCCCACATCGGTTGCTTTAATATTAATATTTTCTAAGCCTGATTCAAGTGCAGTACCTGCATTACCTGGCGCAACAAAGACTTTTGATACTAATGGCGATTGTGTGACTTTCCAAGCAAGTGCATGTTCACGCCCACCATTACCTATGATTAAAACTTTCATAAAAGATCCTTTAAATACTTCAACCTAAAAAAGGAGTGTCAATTTTTAAGTTTGACAAAACCAAGTAATCTATTTTAATAAATTAATGACTGACTCATTTTATAAATCATTAATGTCTAAAGTGGCGCATATGAGTAAAAATCATCGCAATATTGTGCTCATTCGCCGCTTGGATCACTTCGTCATCGCGAATCGATCCACCTGGCTGAATAACACAAGTCACCCCTGCAGCGGCAGCAGCGTCAATTCCATCTCTAAATGGGAAAAACGCATCTGATGCAACAACAGAACCTGCAACGTCTAGATTTTCGTCTTGCGCTTTAATGCTCGCGATTTTTGCGGAATAAACTCGGCTCATTTGACCTGCTCCAATACCAATTGTCATGTTATCTTTTGCATAAACAATGGCATTCGATTTAACAAATTTAGCCACTTTCCAACAAAATAGCGCATCGGAAAGCTCTTGGTCTGTTGGCTTACGTTTGGTGACTACCATTAATACATCTGGCGATATCATGCCTACATCACGATCTTGCACTAACAAACCACCATTGACACGTTTAAAATCTAAACTTGCCGACGCTGATGTTGACCACTCGCCACATTCAAGCACGCGCACATTTTTTTTAGCTTGTATGATGGTGAGTGCTTCTTGGCTGACTGAAGGTGCAATAATCACTTCAACAAATTGTTTATCAACAATCGTTTGGGCGGTTTTAGCATCTAACGCTCTATTAAACGCAATAATGCCACCAAAAGCTGAAGTTGGGTCTGTTTTAAAGGCTTTTTCATAAGCGTTTAGAATGTTATCGCTAACGGCAACACCACAAGGGTTTGCATGTTTTACAATCACACAAGCGGGCTCGTCAAATGATTTTACGCATTCAAGTGCAGCGTCGGTATCAGCAATATTATTATAAGAAAGTGCTTTACCTTGCAGTTGCTTTGCTGTGGCAATCGAGGCTTCTTTGACATCTTGCTCAACATAAAAAGCTGCTTGCTGATGGGCATTTTCGCCGTAACGCATATTCTGTTTTTTAATGAATTGTAGATTTAACGTCCTAGGAAACTCACCCGATGGTTCATTGGTTTCACCCATATACGGGGGGACTAATTGCCCAAAATAGTTGGCAATCATGCCGTCATATTTAGCTGTGTGTTCAAAGGCTTTAATTGCAAGGTTAAAGCGGTATTCAAAAGAAAGGGAATTTTGGTTATCATCCATCATGTTAATGATATTGGCATAATCACCACAATCAACCACAATGGCGACATATTTATGATTTTTAGCGGCCGATCGTACCATCGTCGGGCCACCAATATCGATGTTTTCAACGGCTTCTTCTAACGTGCAATTGGTGTTAGAAACCGTTTGTACAAATGGGTAAAGATTGACAACCACCATATCGATTGGCGTAATTTGATGTTGTTGCATCACGTCATCATCAATCCCTCGTCGCCCTAGAATCGCCCCATGAATTTTGGGATGTAACGTTTTAACTCGTCCATCCATCATTTCAGGAAATCCGGTATAGTCAGAAACTTCTGTTACAGGTATCTGGTTTTCCATTAACAATTTTGCCGTTCCCCCTGTTGAAAGAAGTTCCACATTTCGTTCTGATAAGGCTTTGGCAAACTCTAAAATACCGGTTTTATCGGACACACTAAGTAAAGCACGGCGGATGGGACGAAACTGCTGCATGAGGGAGGCTCCGAAGTTGATATCTACAATCTTAGTTATTGAGCCAACATTATATATAAATTAAAGATAGATGTTGAGTATTAACTTGTTAAAAAATATCGAAACAGTGAATGATAATGTTTGACTTTTATCATAGAATTAACGCTTAACAATTATGGTTGCTCCTCCTAAAGCTGGAGCAACTTTTCTTTGGTCGACTTGACTTTAATTACACATAATCCAATCTGCCATTCAAAGATCAAGAAATAAACGCTAAGGATAGACGCATATCCCATTGTAGTTCCAATCTTTGCTATTGTTGCTAATCATACCATCTGTCGTTGAGACCATGAAATGATGAGTGCTATCCTTCTCATCATTTGTCCAGAGATATGAAGTGGCTCGAAAATCGGTGTAACTTAACAAACTACCCCATTCGCTGAGAAAACCTGCGCCGATCCGGCGCTGGTAATTATTATTATTTGATGGCGGCGTGGCACCAACTGAACCTTCACAGAGTGCAATGTTTCCACTAAAACAACCTGCATTGGTAAGATCTTTTACTTGTGGAAGACGATATCCTAGGCTTGTACACCACGTTGCTGTGGCGGGAGCTGAATCAATTTTACTTCCGCGACTGACAAACCACTTTTGCAAAACAAATCCATATTTTAACACCGTTTGCCCACTACTATCTTTACCCTCTAATTCGAATAACTGTGGTAAGGTAGGTTTTGGCATTGGATTAGGTTTGTCGCTGTCCCATTGACCTCTTGCTTCTGGACCTGTTAGTGTAACCCGAACATTAGTACCGCTTTTATTCGGTGTCATGGTGGCAGTTATCCCCCCTTGCGTGACCGGAGCCCAAACTAGTGGACCACTTTCACTTCCTATTATATCTAAATAAAAATATAAACCATCAGCACCTGTGGTCGGAAAATTACGGTTATAAGATGCGGGTGTGGTAGATTGAGTAATAAAACCTTGACCAGATTTCCATATGTCAGCAGGACCGATGGAATCCACTGTTTCATTTTGTATATTATCAGTTTTTAAGTAACAAATTGCAAAAGATGCTTTTGGATTGATATAATAAGTTTCTGTCCTGTCTTCGAAAAGACTAATTTTAGGTGAACCATACAGCGTACTTAAACTACTACCTGAGCTTCTTAATACCACTTTATAAGGTGAATTACAAACATTCAAAACTTCACTACGCTCCACTGCGTGATCATATTTATCGGTGATGTTAACCTCTAAACTACCTGTTGCACTTACGCCATTTGTGCCCTGTCCATCGCCATCATCATCTCTCCAGTAGTTATAAGAATCACCAATAAGTGCACTTAAATCGATTGAACTCTTTGATGTGGGTATAAACATACTAATATCAGCAAAACTCTCATTTACATTAGGTAATACTATTGGGGTTGCGGGTGATGAATTATTGTTTTTTTGAGTAATAGTTGTACCATCCGATAAGGTGATACCTAATAATCCATCAGTTTCATAAGCTTTTGTTATACCATCATTAAACGTTAAATATGGTGCGGTACCTTGGATGGTATTGATGGTAGTGGCTGATAAAGCTTGTGAATCTAATGAATATGATAACAATAACGAAGCCAATACTAAAAATAATTTAGATGATAAAAATAAAGTTGCAGAAAATACTCGGCTAGAGCGATACTTTAAAAAGTTTAATACATAAGGTTGCCAGTTCCTTATGTTCAGGCCATACAACATAACTTCCCATCCGTCAAGTGATCTTTTGTGTTATTTATCTTTTTGGGTTGTTAGCTTTTAGAATAAGCTACATTTATTTTAATTAGTTTAAATTATAACCGCTTAGAAAGAAATTGACTACTTTTTTAGTTAAATATTTGTAAATATTTGTTAATTGTTTTTCAATTAGGTTTTGTGAAAAGCCTGAAAATTTTCAGAAAGCTAGTGTTTGAATATAAAATATTTTTAATTGAGTTGAAATTGTTGGCGTATTCTAGCCTCAAATAAATAGCAATAAATAATAGCCTTCAGATGTTGTAAAAAATTAGTGTGTTTTTTATAGAAAAAACATGCAAATATCGCATTGATTTTATTTATTTTTATTTTGTAAAGCGCTAAACGTTTTTAAAGTGAAATTAAAAAAAATCAGGCATAAATATGCCTGATTAATCAAAAAAGATCGAGTAAGATCTTTAATCATCACTATAGCCTAAACTTCGTAATGCTCGTTCATCATCCGCCCAACCTGCTTTGACTTTTACCCAAAGCTCTAGATGGACTTTATTATCAAAAAATGACTGCATGTCTTTACGAGCTTCAATCCCTATTTTTTTGATCTTTTCACCTTTATTGCCGATGACCATTTTCTTTTGTCCATCGCGTTCAACTAAAATTAATCCATTAATTCGATACATTCCATTACGTTCGTCAACTTTGAATTGTTCAATTTCAACAGTTACCGAATAAGGTAATTCATCACCTAAAAAACGCATCAGTTTTTCACGGATGATTTCCGATGCCATAAAGCGTTGCGACCGATCGGTAATGTAATCTTCTGGGAAATGGTGTTCGCCTTTGGGTAAGTGTTTTTTGACGATATTTTTGATAATATCAACACCTTCACCTTTTTCAGCGCTAATTGGCACAACATCAAGAAAGTTAATTTTTTGGCTGATTGTTTGAATATGCGGTAATAGTTGTGTTTTGTCGGTAACGTTATCAATCTTATTAATGACTAGCAAAACTGGACTTTTGCAGTCTTTTAGTTTGTTAGCGACCATTTCATCATCGTCATTCCAATGTGTCCCTTCAACTACAAAAATCACTAGCTCCACATCACCAATTGAACTGCTTGCTGCACGATTCATTAAGCGATTAATGGCTCTTTTTTCTTCAATATGGAGTCCAGGTGTATCAATATAGATAATTTGGTCATTATTCTGTGTGTCGATACCGACAATGCGATGGCGGGTCGTTTGCGCTTTGCGTGATGTAATCGAAACTTTTTGACCAAGTAACTGGTTTAATAGTGTTGATTTACCTACATTTGGTCGCCCAATAATGGCGACAAATCCACAATGTTGTGTTGTTTCTATCATTTTATACCTAATTGGTTGAGTGCTTCTTGTGCGGCAGTTTGTTCTGCTTTTCGGCGACTTAAGCCACGACCTAAATATTGGCGACTATCGTTATCGATTTTGCATTGAATTAAGAATTCTTGCTCGTGGTTATCGCCGATGACTTCTAGTATCAAATAGCATGGGCGGGGGCGATGAGTTCCTTGTAAATATTCTTGCAATCTTGTTTTTGCATCTTTTTGTTTAATACCTGGTTGGATTTGGTTTAAACGGCTTTGATACCACGATAAGATTAGCTGGCGAATTGTCTCAATGTTGCTATCTAAGTAAATGGCACCAATAATGGCCTCAACGGCATCAGAAATAATCGACTCACGACGAAATCCACCACTTTTTAATTCGCCTTGTCCTAAAATTAGGTGATCACCTAATTTGAAATCTTTGCCCATTTCGGCAAGTGTTTGCCCGCAAACTAACGTTGCTCGCATTTGGCTTAGGTCGCCTTCGTCTTGTTTGACAAAACGGTGATAGAGTTCATCGGCAATGACAAAACTTAAAATAGAATCCCCTAAAAACTCTAAACGCTCGTTATGTAGTTTATTAGCACTTCGATGAGTAAGTGCTAATTCAAGTAGAGATATATCTTGAAACTGATAACCGATTGATTGTTGTATTTGAGTAAATTTTTTCATAGTTTTGGTTTTTAATGTATGCGACCAATACGACTAAAGCGGATTCCCGTTGGCCATTCGTTTGGTTGTTTTTCAAAGCTGATCCAAATTGCTGTTGCTTTACCAACAAAGTTGGCTTTGGGCACAAAACCAAAGTATCGGCTATCGCCACTGTTATCTCGGTTGTCGCCCATCATAAAGTAATGATCTTGTGGCACGACCCAAGTGGCAACAGGTTGATCTTTTTGGTGATAATAATAGTTTGGATCTTCTTGCGTACCTTGCGTTGTTAAAATATTGTGTGGCATGCCACCTAAAGTTTCTTGTTGAATGTTCATATTCAATGTCACGATAGATTCAGAATTGACAATACCTTTATCAACATATTGATCTAGCGTATAAAAATTAGGGTTTGATTTGAACTGTTCGTGCACTTCTTTCCAGTTACTTGGTTTGCGTTCGCTGTAATGTAAATCGAGTGGCTGTGATTGTTGCCCTACACAATTGGAATCCGTTATTTGGCATGCTGGATAGATTAAAATTTGCTTTTCTTTAACCAGATAGACGATTTTGTCGCCGGGCAAACCAACAACGCGTTTAATCAAATCCATTTGGGGAATATTTGGGTGTTTAAATACAGCCACATCACCACGTTTGGGTTGTCCTGTCGGGATGATGACGGAGTTGGTAATAGGATCACGTACGCCATAAGAGAATTTTTCAACCGCAATAAAGTCGCCGACTAATAAAGTCTGCATCATTGACCCTGATGGAATTTGAAACGGTTCATAAATAAATGAACGAATAACAAACACCACAAACAAAACAGGAAAAAACGATGCTAAGCTTTCGACCCAGCCTTTGGGTTTACCAACTTCGGCAAGTATTTTTCCATCTACTTCGCCATTGCTTTGGATTCGAACTTCTTCAACTTTACGCTGCCTTGCTGGTTTCCATTTAAATTTTTCTAAAAACCAAAAAATACCCGTAATAAATGTTGCTAGTGTTAATATGATGGCAAACGTCCCAGCCATTTTTCTTCCTCTTTAAATAAATCTTCTTATCGATTTGTTTTTAATTAATTAATCTTTTCCTACATGCAAAATCGCTAAAAACGCTTCTTGCGGTAATTCAACATTACCAACTTGTTTCATACGTTTTTTACCTTCTTTCTGCTTCTGTAAAAGTTTCTTTTTACGACTTACATCACCACCATAACATTTGGCTAATACGTTTTTACGTAGTTGTTTTACGGTTGAGCGTGCTATGACATGATTGCCGATAGCCGCTTGAATGGCGATATCAAATAGTTGACGAGGAATAAGATCTTTCATTTTTTCGACTAATTCCCGCCCTCGATATGGAGCGTTATCTTTATGGGTGATTAAAGCTAATGCATCCACTCGCTCACCGTTAATTAATACATCCAATCTTACCATGTCAGCAGCTTGGAATCGTTTAAAACTATAATCTAATGAGGCATACCCACGCGAAGTCGATTTTAGTTTATCAAAAAAGTCTAATACAACTTCCGTCATTGGAATTTCATACGTTAAAGCAACTTGATTACCATGATAAACCATGTTGGTTTGCACGCCGCGTTTTTCAACACATAAAGTGATGACGTTACCTAAATAAGTTTGTGGAACAAGTATGTTACATTCTGCAATCGGTTCACGTAATTCCTGTATATTATTTACAGCAGGTAATTTTGCTGGGCTATCCACGTAGATAATGTCATTTGACGTGGTTAACACTTCATAAACAACCGTTGGTGCGGTAGTAATCAGATCGAGATTGTATTCACGCTCTAAACGTTCTTGGATAATTTCCATATGCAATAAACCAAGAAAACCACAACGAAATCCAAATCCTAAAGCGCCTGAATTTTCGGGCTCATAAAACAGTGAGGCATCATTTAGGCTTAATTTACCAAGGGCATCACGAAAAGCTTCGTAATCGTCAGAACTGGTTGGAAATAGTCCCGCATAAACTTGCGGTTTAACCTTTTTAAATCCCGGTAAGGGGGTTTGTGCAGGTGCTTTTGCTAAGGTTAAGGTATCGCCGACTGGCGCACCTAATATATCTTTGATAGCACAAACAACCCAGCCCACTTCGCCACAATGCAAGCACTGTTTGTCGACTTGTTTCGGCGTAAAAATTCCAAGACGATCAACATTATAAGTCATGCCTGTACTCATGACTTTGATCTTATCCCCTTTGTTTAATTCGCCATTTTTAATGCGGATTAATGAAACCACCCCTAAGTAATTATCAAACCACGAATCGATAATAAGTGCTTGTAATGGTGCATTCGAATCACCTTCTGGTGGAGGAATGTCACTAACTAATTGTTCAAGCACATCAATAACACCTACACCAGTTTTAGCCGAACAGCGAACGGCATTACTTGCATCAATGCCAACAATGTCTTCAATTTCGGCCGCTACGCGCTCTGGTTCTGCAGCGGGTAAATCAATTTTGTTAAGAACAGGGACAACTTCAAGATCCATATCTAACGCAGTATAGCAGTTTGCTAGCGTTTGTGCTTCAACGCCTTGCCCTGCATCCACAACTAATAAAGCCCCTTCACAAGCAGCGAGCGAACGCGAGACTTCATATGAGAAGTCAACATGACCTGGCGTGTCGATGAAATTGAGCTGATAGATTTCGCCATTTTTAGCATGATAATCAAGTGTTACACTTTGTGCTTTAATTGTAATGCCTCGCTCACGTTCAAGATCCATTGAGTCGAGCACTTGGGCTTCCATTTCGCGATCTGAAAGTCCACCACAAATTTGAATTATGCGGTCTGAAAGCGTTGATTTACCATGGTCAATATGGGCAATAATTGAAAAATTGCGGATATTTTTATTCATATTAATAAATTATAATTAGTATCTTGGTTATTAACAGTTAACTATCTAAAGCGTTTTTTGGTTATTACCAATATTGCTAATAATTACATAGTCAGAAAGAGGAACATTTTACACATTTATCACTGCTAAGCATAGCGTTATCGAGAAGTTTGCACTTATTTCTGGATAATATTTTGCGCAATACGCTCAACGGTCGTTAGCGGTAAATTACCAATAACAATAATATTTTTGTGCCCCACGTTAGTTGAATATATAGTCCTTCCACCTTGTTGAATAATTTGGTTGGATTGCTTAGCTTGTTCAGCGGAGATATTAACCGTAAACGAAAATACACCATCTGAAAACAGTTTAGTCGCAATATCAGAACTGTAAAAATTTAAATTATAGGTGGCTATTTCTTTAAATCCTTTAGGTAACCAAGCCAGTCGCCATTGGTCGAACGCATTATTTTGTTTTTCGATCGATAATAAAATTGGATAAGTTCGGCTGTTAATGTAGTTTGCTAGCTCTTTTTTATCAAAATTTTTATCAAGTTGGATCACTTTTATCTGGTTAATAATGATGCTATTTTGATCTAATAAATCGATCCTAATCGGTAAAGAAGTATCATCATCAATCCAAATTACGTAGCTATAACGATCCTGTTCTTTGGCGATGATTTTGACCAACTGCGCACTTCGATTAGCTGTCCTTGCTTTGCCTAATGCAATAAAGTCGTAAACATCTTTGAGGTCGTTAAAATTATTATAAATAACGTCAGGAAAAGCCTCGATAATGCGCGAACTAGTGATAGAAAAAGATGCGCTATCAGGCTGAAAGTAACTGGTTATGCCCTTATGCAAGATAATCTCTTTATCGGGACCTTCAAGATAACGCAAATATGCATTAATATCTTCTTTTGCAATAGCGCCTAAATGGCTATATTCGAATGTGGTTACATACTGATTTTTATCTTGAGATAAGAAGTAAATACGGTAATCTTGCGTTTGTACAGCACTATTCATTTTGTTTAATAGCGCTAAAGCTTCCTCAGTATCGTTGGCATAAATCGATACTGAAAAAAACGCAAAAAACAGAGTGAATATAATATTTTTACTCTGTTTTATAATATGTTCAACGAAATAATTTGGTAATTTCATTACGAATTAATGAGCATTTAATCTTTTTTGTAATTCATAATCTTGTACAAGCAATCTAATTTTGTCATATTGTCGTTTTTCAAGTAATTGCTGATCGTTTTGTTGATGAATTCCACCCACCTGAGCTACATTTACGCCAACAGGTACAGTGTTTAATGTAGGGCTTACACTCGTATTATCTGTTCGCCCTTGATGATATTGCACGCCTGCAATAATGCCAAGAGTTACACACGCAGCAAGTCCAACTTGGCTTACTTTGGAAAAAAAATCTTTAACATGAATCCAAATTAAATTCTCTACTTTTGGTGGTGTGGTTGTTTCAATATTAGGCTGATCAACAAGTTGATTGTATAAATCTTCATTCGCGATCGCTTGAGCAATTTGGTTAGAGATATCTAAAGTTAATAAACTACTATGCAACTCACCTCTCATTGTGTCTCTTACAATATGATAGCGATGCCAACATGATTGCAAATTTTCATCATGTGATACTTCATCAACTATGTAATCGTTTGTAAGCTCACCATCCATAAGTAATGAAAGTTGCTCTTTCTGTTCTATTTGCATAGTAAATACCTTAAATTTAGGACTACTTTTTATAAATTTATTTGTAGCCATTAACTGAGTAATGGTTTAATTTTTTCATCTATTGCATCACGCGCTCTAAAAATACGTGATCGCACTGTTCCAACTGGTGTATCCATTATTTGAGCAATTTCTTCGTAGCTTAAACCATCGATTTCGCGCAAGGTGATTGCGGTTTTTAAATCATCGGGTAGCGCTTCGATCGCTGCAAATACGGTTTTTTTTACTTCGTCTGAAAGTGCTAAATTTTCAGGGTTATTAAGATCTCTTAATGCATTCGCTCCTTCGTAACTTTCAGCTTCGCTAGCATCAATATCTGATGATGGCGGTCGTCGTCCTTGAGAGGTTAAATAATTTTTAGCTGTATTAACCGCAATTCGATACAACCATGTATAAAAAACACTTTCACCTTTAAAAAGGCTTAACGATCGATATGCCTTAATAAAAGTCTCTTGCACAACATCAGGAACTTCGGACGCTAATACATAACGAGAAACCAAATGAGCCAATTTATTTTGATAACGAACCACAAGTAAATTAAATGCGTTTTTATCTCCGCTAAGAACACGATCAACTAATACTTGGTCTGTTACTTGCTCCCCCATTAAAGGCCTTTCCTTATTATGTTAATAACTGTCAATCGGCCCAAATTTGTGCTGACATACAGTTAGATTCTTAAATCAAAAAAAAGTTCCCATTATTTTAATAGAAATTTGAGTATATTGCTTACTAATTGTAAATTAACTGTAAAATTTTGCTCTTTTTTTATATTAACAAACCTATTTTACTTATTTTTTGACACAATGATTAAAATAAAAATCTTTGTCAAACTTTTAATTGAGTGGAGTGATCTTTCGTTCGCCACAGTCATTATATGCGATTTGATAAAATTGAGGTAGATTAAAATTAACTGAGCTAGTAGTAAATGTAAAACGATCGTCAGATAGAACATAAAAATCATTGATATCTTTAACCATATTATCCTTTGAACCATTGCAGTTACGGTAAATTTCGATTTGATTATGTTCATTTAGAATGTAAAGATCAAAACCTAAATGGGTATCTTCAAAGAAGAATTGAATAATCCCTTCATAAGCAATGCTGTCGATTTCTTTCGGTAATTCACTGGTTTCGTCTAAAATGTTCAGCGGTCTACCTTGTACTTTGTTATTTGATACCGCACCATAAAAATCGATCGCATTTTCAAATTGATGGCATGAAACGCCTAATCGCTCAAAAAATAGATACCAAGAAGATCCGCCAATTCTTAATGGTTTAACTTGTGTTAAGTTGTTTTTTGTAGTAGTTAAACGTAAATCAATGCATTCATCCATCAGTTTTTTCATTTGTTGTCTGATTTCAGTACCTAAATATTCACTATAACAAAAAATTTCGATTGAATTGGGCAAGTCTGCATCTTTGTGCATACGATTTAATAATGCCTTAATGGCTTCCAACATCGATAGTGAACCACTAAAATGCAGTATGCGAATTTCGTTCCACGAATTTCGATAAAGAAGATCAATCGATCCAACCAAACTTAATTCGTGTTTGCCATAATTAAGTACGCTATTGGTAACTTCATCGTCTAATTCAATGTTAGCTGTCGGATCATCTTCTAGATTTAAAATAATAGCCAAATGACGGATTTCGCATGGACCATATAACTGTTCTTCGGTTGCTGCTGGCACGTCAATGGGAAAGTAATTTTTTAGATCCGCAATCAATTGATTGATTTTTGAGTTATTTCGATTTTCACCGTCATGATAATAAAAGGTGGTAGTATCAGCAATTAAGCCATTAAAATAACACCACCCAACCAGTTTTACTAAGTATTTGCTGTATTCTAAATATTGATGGCCAATAATTGATTGCAACATGGGTTTTTGATTGTAAACATACCACCCCGACCGATTGATGCGATCTTCAGCTACATGAATAAATGTTAATGCGTCTTCTTGCAAATTACCAGAGATATTGAGCTTTAAAGTGGTGATCTTGCCTGGCAATACTTCAAAAGCAGCATAGAGTTTACGCGTTAAGATCGCTAAATCCTGAGGACTAATCAATGAGTCTAAATTATTGCGGCGACCAAAATTGAGTAAATTTCGATAACCTATCATCATTGTGTTTAACAAGATTTCGTGTATTTCTCGAACTTGTCCTATTTTCCAAGTTTGACAAGCATCTAATTTTGCAATTTGTTGTTCATTCCATCCCCAATCTTTAACTAAATCACTAAGAATGGCACGACGCCAAGAATACGATTGCATTGGAATAGAAAGTTTTTCATTCACTTTTAAATAAAAGCAATTGCGAATTAACTCTAGTCGTTGAAAATCATTAATTTCAATGAGATATTTACTAATTCTGTCTAACAGCATGTAATACGAATCTAGATACATTCCTGTATGTATTTCACCATTTTGAATGAGTTCTCTCATTTGATAAGCAACCGGCTTATTTTGTGGATAAATCCATGAATATGCTTCTAATAATAGGGTTTTAAGTACCGCTTTAAAGGGTGAGTCAATACTTTTATACAGTTGCCATAAACTTGCGCCAAAATATTCTTCAGCCGATAATCCTGTTAGTGGACCAAAATCAATCCATTGATCTCGTTCAATTAAATTCAGATCAACCATTGCTTTAACACATTTTTCATAAGTAGGATAAGTAACATTATTTACGGTGAAGTTATAGGGCACTACAAACCACAACAAAAATTTTCCCGCTAATAAATTTGCGGAGCGGTAAAACTCTTCAAGTAATAAAATATGCTGCGCAGATCCGCAATTTTCGCCCATTAAACATTCATGATGCTTATTAATAAAACGATCGGCATCAACCACAAATAACGTTAATTTGACTTGTAAATCAGCTGCCCAATTTTCGATTAAACGGCATTTTTTTTGTAATGCTTCTTTTTGATTATCGGTTAAACTGTTTTCAATGCATATCCAAATATCAAGATCAGATTGAACCGATTGTCCAATAGAACACGTACTTCCCATCGAATATAAAGCTGATATTGCTAGAGGGGTGTTAGTTGACGTTTCGTTTGAATTTACAACAAAATTGAATTTGCTTTTAAGCAGTTTATTTGTATCATCAGATAATTGATAACAAGCAATACCTGAAGGTATATCACCTTCCATATATCCTGGTAATTCAGGAGTATGATAATGAAAAAGGGCAGGAAGTAATAAAAATACTTGTTGAAATTCAGCAGACATACCAATAAGAGCACGCTCACGTTTCAAATTAGCAAGATCTTCAAGTTCTTTTTTTATGTCATTGATATAATATTGCATAGCTTCAATTAGGTAATACACGCGTATTAAACTAACGCATTTGGTAAATCTAACATGTTATTTGTATAAGGTAAATAGGGCATAAATTTAAATCCCGAATAAAATGAATAATTATGATAACAATTGAAAATATAGCTAAACAGATTAAAAAACAAGAATGCACTAAATTTGTTGATAACAAAGCTGCAGTATTATTGCCGATCGTCGATATTGATCATCAGTTGCATCTAGTATTTCAAGTTCGATCAAAAAAACTAAAATGGCAACCAGGAGATATCTGTTTTCCTGGTGGACGAGTTGAATTAACTGACATCAATCCTGAATACACCGCCAAACGCGAAACTGTTGAAGAATTAGGTATATCCCTCAATCAAATAACGATTTTAGGACAATTACCTAAATTTATTGCAACTTTAGGCATAGCCATTTATCCATTTGTAGGCACAATAAACACACTAGATGATTTGCAACTAAACCATGACGAAGTTGAACAAATTTTTACCGTTCCTATTGAGTGGTTTCTCCATAATCCCCCACAGCGTGCAACAATGTTTGTAGGGCATAAACCTGCCGATGATTTTCCTTTCAATATTATTGTGAATCGATCACCAGAATGGCAAAAACGATCTGAACATTTGATCTATTTTTACCATTATAACAATTGGGTCATTTGGGGGTTAACAGCACAAATCCTTAAGCAATTTGTCGATAAAATCCAAGCATAAGCTATATGGAAAATATAATTTTAAAAAAATAATAATAATCTTACTTATTTGGAGAAAAGTTAACGCTTTTTTTAACAATTTATTTCATTTTAAACAATTAGTGCTAGGTATTCTTCCATTTTATGAAAAGATCTTGAGGATTATCGCTGAACGTCTTATAAAGGTATCTAGTTGTTTTACTAATCATTCCTGCCAAAACAACTAGATACCTTAACGATGTCTTAACGCTTTTTACAAGCAGACAAGGACAAAACTTTAGGAGCTCCGCCAGGTCGAATACTCTCGAAGCAATACTATTAATATATCTGCAAATTAAATAAGCGTTAAACAGTGATTTTCTATTTTAATAATTCAAAAATGAAGGATTCTATCATGAAATGTTTTAACAAAACCTCTATTGCTTTAGCCGTATTTTTATCATTACCTGTTGCCAATCTTTATGCTGCTCAACCGTTAACTGCCAAAGAAAGTAGTCTTTTAGTACCATTGAAAGAAATCTCAGTAACCGGAAGTTATTTACAAGCTGATAATGCCGCGAATGATATTTCGCACGCTGCCGATGAAGCCGGCGCTAAATACTACTATATTACTGCAATGGAAACTCCAGCCAATGGGACTTCATCAGATCGTGCTATTGTTTATGCTAATATTTATCAATCTAATGCACCAATTGCCGTACAAAAAGATGAAACCAATTATAATGGTGTGGTTTCTTATGAACGTTCAAAAGCCCTTTACTATTTACCATTCGAAGTCGTTAAATTGAAAGGTAATTACAATAACACTTCCCAAATTACTGAAGATGCAAGTAAATTAGCTGCTGAAAAAAATGCCTATGCGTTTTATATCTATTCTATTTCGTCGGCTGATAACAAAAATCAAGCGCAAGATATTGAAGTTGCCTTATACAACCAAGATGCACCGGTTAGAGATTATATCGCCACAACTGATATACACGGTCAAGATGCTTACGAAATAAGTAGCGAAGCATTTAAACATATGACGCCATACAAAACAATTAGTTTCCATGGTGTATTTAACAATACTTCCGATATCAGTGCAGCTGCACAAAAACATGCAGTTGCTAATGATGCACATTTTTATTATGTAAAAGAAGTAACATCTAACTCAGCAAGTACAGCACAAACTGTTTTTGTAAATCTATACAAATAAGATAGTGCATTACTAAAATCACTCCCACGAGAACAACCTATTTTTCCTCGTGGGTTTACAATTAAAACAACTTAATTAAATAATTGATTTATTATATTTTTTAATTAAAATCAATTATTTGTTCAG
>NZ_LZGR01000038.1:0-1721 GCF_001690255.1 Gilliamella sp. App2-1 | reverse complement strand
GAACGTCTTCGATTATTAACGCCTTGATTAAATTTTCCTTGGGAGTTACTCCAAGATAACCATGCTTCCTCTAATGAATTATAAGTATAAGATCCTTTTGGATTATTTATCATTTTTACTACAGTTGAACTCTTAAATCCTCCAATGCCAATATTAAAAGAAAAAGCAACTAAAGCATCAAATTCATATTGATGAAGTGTTATTTTTATATTTTCGGAAACAACCTTAATATAACCTTTTAAATTTAAATCATTAGAAAGCAATTTTTCTGCTGTAGCTTCATTTATACCATTTTTATATAGTTCAAACTCTTCAGAAGATTTGATCAAATGCCCAATACCAATAGTAGCTCCTTTAGTATAATTTGTAATAGTTTTACCTGTTTGATCATCATACGGCTTCAATCTTAATCCTTCCCATTTTTTTAGAAATGCAATTCCTTTTTTGCTAAATTTGATTTCTTTATAAGCGGCTAGCTGCATAATAGTAACAGGATGAATAAACCACGCCTTGCCATCAGCACTAAGGGTGGCTGATGGGGTGGTGTCTGCTGGGGTGGTTGTTGTGGTATCCGTTGTCTCGCCATTTTCTGGGGGCGTGTCGTTTTGTTGGTTTAGCTTGGCTAAGCCTTTAGCAACATCATCCCACCACAACATCTTTTTTATCTTCTCTTTGGTCTTTTCCCAAGCTGTTACTTGTTTTTCTAATGCTTCCATTTTGGCATAAGATTCAAACTGCGCTTTAGTCAACTTTTCCGATGGTGATTGTTGATAATCAGCAGGAAAACGGCTTATTTCTCGTCTTAGTGTTTCAAACCCTTTCGCTTCAGGGGAGTCCTTTGCTTTACCTACACGGCTTAAATATGCATCTAATTTTGCTTCGTCACCCGTTTGTAAATACGCTAATATATTTTTAGCATTTTCCGTCAGCTCGCTGTTTAACGCTTCCCATTTCGGCAGTTTGCCCTCAGCATCAATTTCACTATACCATTCGCTTTCGTAATTGACTAATAAGCGACTTAATGCCGTAAATAACATCGGTTTATCTGCAATACCTTTAAAACTTGCTTCTTTTATACTGGTATATCTATTTGTTTCAACAGGGTGTTGCTTATCAAGGATGGATAACGTTTCTTTTATTGTTGGTTTATATTGCGATAATGCATGGTTGTCTTTATTGCGTTTTAACGATTTGTCTGCGTCAAGGTAGATTTCTTTTAATGTGGCCGTTTCTTTTATTTGTGTAAAATCAAACCAATCCCAATAACAGACCCGCTTAGCACCTTCACCATTCACTAACACCCAACCACTTCTTTTGTCGGTTTTTATCATCAAGCACCCCGACTTTTAACCATCGGGATAATAGAGATTATCTTGTTTTTTAATCCCATATAGGATCAAATATTAAAGGTTCTGCACTGTCATTTTCACATTTAAGAAACTTAATATTCTTGCCATTCTTTTTTATTAAAACTCCTGCATTTTCAAGAGATGTATTTACTTCATAATGCCAAATATTTTTTTTAAAAACTAATGAATTTATTAAAACTTTCTGATCTGAAATTTCTTTCCGCAACTCTAATTCTATTTTGTTTTTATTACCATATCTGTATATTAGATCACCTTTATCAAAATAATTATAACAAATGGATAATTGCTTATTTCCTATTTGACAACCAAAGGCATCCATTTCAATTAGATTTTTATTATATGTACATAAAG
>NZ_LZGR01000037.1:0-1611 GCF_001690255.1 Gilliamella sp. App2-1 | reverse complement strand
CAACAGGTAGCCATTATTTAATACAATGGTACATAAAAATAATGATCACTAAAATGCATGCTAAGCAAAAATTAGCAATTAAAAAATTAATTATAGAATTTAGTGACAGAATTAACTGTCGCTTTTTAATAATGAATATTCTAATATAGGATAGAATTGTCAGGTTAAATTTGAGCTACAACACTTTATTCAATGGTGATATTTTTATTGACTGTTCGACCAAATTCAGACTGATTTTTTATCATATTTACTAAGTTAACAAGTAATTCATCAATTCTATTTTCTAACTTATCTGGTAATAGACTTTCATAGTCTTCAAGCTCACAACCATCCATAATTAGACTAGATAACTCATTAGTAAATTTATTTTGAGATAATAAATTTGCTATTTTGGGCTTAAAAATAAAACCCTCAGCTTCATCAATTGAAATCAATTTCTTTTTTAATGCAAATAAGGTACCCAATAAAAAAAGATCAATAAACTTTTCCGCTTGTTCTTTATCAATACTATAACATAATTTCATTTTATAAATTACTCCAATCTTTTTTGACTTTTACATTAAAAACTCTACCACTTTGACTACGAAAATAGTGGATTGATATTTTATTTCCAGTGACATCATAACCATCTTTATAAACTTTACTCCAACGCCCTGGTTCAATTTTTCTCAATTGCTCCAACAGCAGTTTTTCTTTAACTGTATTATTGACCGTTCCATTTTGCAAATCTCTAAACCCTTTTGGGTAATTAGGCGAATCCTTAATTGAATTATAAGTATGCTTAATTTCATTAGGATCTCTTGAAACATTATCTTGAGTATTATTGTTATTTTTATCTCGGTTATCATCATCTGGTGGTAATCCAGAAGCCCCACCTGCTGAACTACTTCCAGTTCCTGTTAACGGATTATCATTATCTTTCTTACTACCTTTCTCTTTTAGGTAATCATTATAATAACGTTCATAAGTTTTTAGTACTGCATCTTCAAGGAATTGATCTCCCATTGGATCGACTAACGCAAGTTCAATTAGTCTTCGTTGTTCCAAATTTAAACTTTCTAAAAACGCTTTTGATTCCGCTGCGGTAAGACCTTCAGCCATTAAAACATCTACCACATTAATACTGACTGATGCACCAATTTCACTTGGGCGTACTAGATACCACGCAGCTCTAGCTAAATTATTATTCTCAACCGCATTCTTCCCTGCAGCAACGCCAGTATTGATATCTTGGATATCACCACCGGCCGCGGCGGTAGCTAGGCCAGTCGCGAGTTGGGTTAGGGCGCTGATTTGTTGTCTTTCTTCTTGGCTTAGGTCTTTGATGTCTTTATCGGGGTAAAGGATACCTGCAATAACTTCTGCACTGCGTTCACTTGCGGCAGCGCCTAAGCCACCCACTAGGGCAGAGTTGCCTTGCAGCTGCGCAACCACCCCGCCCAAGATGGCATGGCTGACCGTGTTGGCAATGTGGTCTGTTTCCCATTTGCCGGTTTCAGGGTTGTAATGCTCGGTTTGTTTTTTTATGGCACTGGCAATTTTTGGTGCCAGTGCCCCTGCAACCGCCCCTGTCATGTCGCCGCTGATGATGCCGTTAATCAGATTGACCGC
>NZ_LZGR01000036.1:0-29978 GCF_001690255.1 Gilliamella sp. App2-1 | reverse complement strand
AAGTGCAATTCCTAGGTTGAGCCCAGGGCTTTCACACCTAACTTAATTATCCGCCTACATGCCCTTTACGCCCAGTCATTCCGATTAACGCTCGCACCCTCCGTATTACCGCGGCTGCTGGCACGGAGTTAGCCGGTGCTTCTTCTGTAATTAACGTCAATTAGTGCACCTATTAGATACACTACCTTCCTCATCACCGAAAGTACTTTACAACCCGAAGGCCTTCTTCATACACGCGGCATGGCTGCATCAGGGTTCCCCCCATTGTGCAATATTCCCCACTGCTGCCTCCCGTAGGAGTCTGGACCGTGTCTCAGTTCCAGTGTGGCTGGTCATCCTCTCAGACCAGCTAGAGATCGTCGCCTAGGTGAGCCATTACCTCACCTACTAGCTAATCCCATATGGGTTCATCAAATGGCGCATGGCCCGTAGGTCCCATGCTTTGGTCTCTCAACTTTATACGGTATTAGCAGTCGTTTCCAACTGTTGTCCCCTTCCATTCGGCAGATCCCCATACATTACTCACCCGTCCGCCACTCGTCATCAAGTGCAAGCACTCATGTTACCGTTCGACTTGCATGTGTTAAGCCTGCCGCCAGCGTTCAATCTGAGCCATGATCAAACTCTTCAATTTAAAGTTTGATGCTCAATAACTGTCTCTGACATATTCAAATGAATCTTCAGTGTCACTTATCAAGACTTGATTCTTTTAAGTCCGTAGACTTTTCATTCTTCGTCTCGCAAGTGCCCACACAGATTGTCTGTTTCTTCTTTTTAAAGAGCTGACAGCTTCAATATCTAATCAACTTTTTGTCAATTTAGTTTGCTGTCTCAAGGGCTGCGTATACTACGCTACACCTTTTAATTCGTCAAGATCTTTTTTTCAATTTTTCGATCTTATTTTTTAACTCACTCACTGTCTGCTTGTCGCTGACTGCGTGTCAGTGGATGCGCATTATAGGGGGTTTAAAAAATCATGCAAGTATTAATTTCATTTTCTTCTCCGTTTGATTTTTTTTTGATCGTTTTTTTTGTTCAGCACTTTTAATATAAATAAAATAAATATCATTTGCTATTGAAAAACAATTTATTAAGTTAATTTATATTCTAATACGCAGTCTATTATATTTTCAGTATAAACTTCGAGCTTTGATTTATATTCTGAAAATATTATTCAATTAAAAAGCTATTTATTTTTCTAGATATAAAAGTCATACAGTTTCTTTTAATAAAAATTTACCTTGAAAGAGCTAAATTAAAATGAGAATGTCATTACTTACCGAATTCCGCCAATGAGATATTTTGTTTTATTTTTAAAAATAAATTTTATTATATTAGCAATAATGATACTTACAACTAAAGTAGATACTAAAAAGATCACCGCGCCCAAAGAAGCTAACCAACCATTGTCAGTTTTGATTATATTACTGAGCGGAGACATATACAGTAGTCTTTCAAGTTCTAATACAATAATTTCATGAATAAAATAGATAGGAAAGCTTACATTAGCCATATAAGAAAAGAATTTATATAGCTTTCCTTCATTTGTTCTATAATTGAGCCCATCTAAAAAATAAAGTGCTAATATAAATAAAATAATCTTTTGTAATGTATCGTAATAAAGACTTTCAACACCTAAATGGCTCACATAACGATAAGTAAATGAAACCAAAAAACATAGACAAAAAAAGAATATGACTAAGAACAAATTATCTTTTACTGACTTCATAATGGTTTCATAATTTTGTTTTATCATCATACCAATTAGATAAACTGGACCATAATGCAACAAATTTAAGATAGGTTGAGTAAAATCAGGTTTAGTAAACATTACAACCCAAAACATAGAAATAAGTCCTGCTACCATTAAACTTTTTTTTGACCAAAAATATAACAATGGAGCCATTAGATAAATAATAATGATCATCGGCATAAACCACAATGGTAGCAATTGTGTTCCAGTTAACATCATCTTAATTATTGTGCTAATAACGCTAGGTTCAGTCGATGAATACCACGGTAAATTAGATAAATACGGATAATGAAAAAAAATAAAACAAAAAATAGATACAGAAATATAAGGACATACTACTGTCTTAAATTTAGATAAATAATAAGTCTCAGTATCAAATTTATAAGTTAGATGTTGAAATAAGAAACCAGCAATTAATACAAAAAAAGTGGTAAAATTAAAGGCAAATAAATTTAAAAAAGAAAACAAATAGCTATTAGCAATTAAATGGGTATTTTTAAATACTCCTAAACAATGGCTAAAAACAATCATAATAATTGCAACACCACGTAATACGTGAATGGAGTTAATCTTTTGCGACTTTTTTGTTATCATTTTAGATATTATAAACAATGGAAGTGAATATGCATACAATACCACATATTCGTGTAACTAGAACCACCATTTACAAAAATAAAAATAGGGCATAATATAATTAATATATCAATTAATTACATCATTTAACTTAATCTAATTATCTAGCCAATTTATTAACCGCAAATGAACAAATTGGGATAATTTCACGTTCCTCTTGCTGTAATTTTTTTACCACTATGTCTAATAAACTATCAGCAATACCTTGACCACGATATACTGGATCGATGTAAATATGATTAATAGTAGCTTTATCTTTCCCTACTCTTGTAAAAGTCATTTCAGCTATTTCTTTATTATTAGCATCACAAGCATAAAAACGATCATTATCTTCTAAGAAATATAACGACATAGAAATTACCTATATACCATTGTAATTCATTTATTATGAAGCACATTCATACTTGATAAATTCAAAACTTTTTTATAGTAGAATCTCCCAATATCAATTGACTTTAAAAGAAGATAATATAAATAGGTGACTGTTTTAAAATTTCATTTTCAACAGTTCACCAATAATCAAATAGCTAGATCTTTATCAAAACAGATCATGCTTACGTGACACAACTAATAATTAAAATAAACGTTTAGCTGTATTATAAAGATCCATATCAAATGGTCGTTTCATATTATTGATAGCATCTATAATATCATGATGAACTAATTTACCATTTTGCACACCAACACTTCTACCTGCATGACCTTGTAACAATAATTCAACAGCATAAGCTCCCATACGAGAACCTAAAATACGATCATAAGGAACAGGAGAACCGCCACGTTGAACATGTCCCAATACCGTTGCACGTGTTTCATGGTGAACTGCAGCTTCAATGTCTGCTGCAAGTTGATTTACATCACACATATGCTCTGTAACAGTCACAATTGCATGTTTTTTACCTTTTGCAAAGCCAAGTTTAATTTCTTCGATTAGATCTTCTTTAGTATAAGAAACCTCAGGAATAATCATAAATTCACAACCACCAGCAACAGCGGCATTTAAGGTTAAATCACCACAGTCTCTCCCCATAATTTCAATAACTGAAATTCGATTATGTGAAGAGCAAGTATCACGTAATCTATCGATTGCTTCAACTGCAGTACTAAGTGCAGTAAAATAACCAATTGTATAATCAGTACCACGAATATCATTATCGATAGTACCTGGTAAGCCGATACATGGAAAACCTTCTTCGGTTAAACGCATTGCCCCCATATATGAACCATCACCACCAATAACCACTAAAGCATCAATTTGATGTTTTTTTAAATTGGCAAGGGCTTTTTGCCTTACGGCTTTATCTTTAAACTCGGGAAATCTAGCCGAGCCAAGAAATGTACCACCACGGGTAATGATATCTGACACACTTGAACGCTCTAGTTGAATAATACGATCTTCACAAAGGCCCATATAACCATCATAAACACCAAAAACATCCAAACCTTCTGTTAATGCAGTTCTCACTACACCACGGATAGCTGCATTCATTCCTGGAGCATCGCCACCACTGGTTAAAATACCTATTTTTTTTATCATATAAACTAACTCCAAATTATTAACTTTTAGTTATTATAGAGGCTTAACAGATATCTAACAATAGACGATAAAGGCTATTTTTGATTAATTTTCCTACTTCATCATTTCGATCGGTACAACAGAAATTGGATCTTGATGAATAATTACTGTCGCAGGAGAGAATTCTTTAGAAATATGTTTTTCAATAGCATCAGCAATAGCGTGTGCCGTGACTAAAGTCATATCATCATCCAATTCAAGATGCAATTGAATAAATTTTAGAGTACCAGCTTGCCGGGTCTTTAGATCATGAAAGCCTCGTACTTCAGGATATGAAGCAACAATTTCAGCAATTCGTACATTATCACTATCAGGTAAAGCGCGATCAAGCAGATCCTGAATGGCTTTATAGGCAATATAATATGCACTATAACAAATATATAAAGCAATAAATAATGCAAAAGTCACATCAGCATAAGTAATGCCATACCAACTTAAACAAAGTGCAACGATAACGGCAATATTCATCAACATGTCGGAAAAATAATGCAACATATCAGCCTGTATAGCATTACTGTTAGTAATTTCTACTACATATCTTTGATATAAAACAAGAACACCTGTAATTACAGCAGAAACGGTAGAAACAGCTATTCCTAATAAAGGTGCCTGAAGTTCACTCGGATGAATAAAATATCGAATACTAGAAAGTAATAAAATTATCGCTGAGCCAATAATAAATGCGCTTTGTGATAATGCGGACAAGGACTCAGCTTTACCATGACCAAAGGTATGATCAGCATCAGCAGGTTTTAGTGCATAACGGACTAAAAAGAAATTAAAACCAGAAGCAAGTAGATCGATACTTGAATCCAATAATGACGCAAATAAACTTATTGAACCTGTAAACCAACAAGTAATAAATTTAATTAAAATCAGCACAATAGAGGTTAAAACAGCAATTAACGTCGCTCTTTTAACTAATTTTTCGTACAAATGTAAATTTGACATTTGGTACCTAATTATTGATAGGCTTCAATCCCCAAAGGAAGAACTAATTGCCGCGCAACCTCAGCAGCTTTAATTCTCCCCAACAACACATCGATAATTTTTAAAGCAAAATCAATCGAAGTTGCTGGACCTTGACTTGTAATAACTTTATTCGGCTCATCAAAATAAACTCTATCGTTTTTCCAATTTTTGAATGCTTCTTTAGTGGTTGGATAACCGGTCATATCAGCGTGTGGGAATAAATTATGATGTTGTAAAACCATAGCTGGCGAAGCACAGATTGCAGCAACAATACCACCACTCTGATGTGTTTGTTTTAATTTCTCGATCAATAATGGACAGTCTCGAAAATTTTCTGCGCCTTTTACACCACCAGGTAAAATGACAACGTCAAAATCAATGTATTGAATATCTAAAATCGTTTTTTTAGCTAAAATTGTTACTCCTCGGGAACATTCAATTTCACGAATATTCGAGATACTCGCGGTAGTCACTTTAATATCGGCTCGGGTTAATAAATCAATTGTCGTGACTGCTTCTGTTTCTTCACAACCATTTGATAAAAATACCAACGCTTGTTTTGTCATTGTTGTCCCTCTTTTGAATAAGTAACTGACTTATCATATTTAATAAAATGAGATTTATTTTACTCTTTCAATATTCGCGCCTAATTTTATTAGTTTTTCTTCAATATTATCATAACCACGATCAATATGGTAAATACGATCAATCGTAGTTAATCCTTCAGCAATGCAACCAGCTAAAACTAAACTTGCTGACGCCCTTAAATCCGTTGCCATGACTTGTGTTCCACTCAATTTTTCAACGCCATGCGTAATTAAGGTATTGCCTTCAATTTCAGCTCTAGCGCCCATACGAATTAACTCAGGCACATGCATAAATCGATTTTCAAAAATCGTTTCTTTAATGATTCCTGTACCTTCAGCAACCATATTCAATAATGAAAATTGTGCTTGCATATCGGTAGGAAAACCTGGATGGGGAGCGGTGTGAATATTGACCGCTTTCGCTCTTTTTCCCTGCATATCTAAACAAATCCAATCGTCACCAATTTCAATTTTAGCACCAGCCTCCTTCAATTTAGAAAGCACAGAATCAAGCAAGGTAGGATCCGTTTTACGACAAGTAATTTTACCTTGAGATATAGCTGCCGCAACTAAAAAAGTCCCTGTTTCAATGCGATCAGAAACGATCTCATGCGCGCCACCACCTAAACATTCGACCCCTTCAATTTCAATACGCATTGTACCAGCACCGGTAATTTTAGCGCCTAGCATATTCAGGAATTTAGCTGTATCAACAATTTCAGGTTCACAAGCTGCATTTTCGATTACGGTTTTACCTTTAGCTAAAGACGCTGCTGACATAATAGTAACGGTAGCGCCCACACTCACTTTATCCATGACAATATGAGCACCTTTAAGTCGTCCATTTACCGATGCTTTAACATAACCTTCATCAAGTGTAATTGTTGCCCCTAATTGTTCAAGACCCGTAATATGAAGATCAACAGGTCTTGCGCCGATAGCACAGCCACCAGGTAATGAAACTTGTCCTTGTCCAAAACGAGCAACAAGTGGACCTAAAGCCCAAATTGAAGCGCGCATCGTTTTAACTAGCTCATAAGGTGCACAATAATTATTAAGATGACCAGCATCAAGATGAATAATATCACTTCGTTCACATTTTACGCCTAGCTGGCTTAACAATTCCAGCGTTGTGTCGATATCTTTCAACTTGGGAACATTACGAAGCTCTACTGGTTTTTCAGCTAAAATCGCAGCAAATAAAATGGGTAGCGCAGCATTTTTTGCGCCAGAGATAACCACTTCACCATTTAGTGTGGTTGGACCTGTTACGTGAAACTTTTCCATTATTAACTCTTATACCTGATAAACTATCAAATATTATAAGAGTTATTTATTAATAGATAAATGAATTTCATGAAAAAAATAAAATATTGCCTTCCTTAAATGAAACAAAAGTAAATAGAATCAATCGTTATCAAAAATCTTGTCTTATTTTAGAATCGAGTAATAATTATGCTCTATTAATGATTGACTTAGACTATTTAGCACTTTATATTGGAATGGATTAGTTTTTTTTAAAATAATTTAAGTTATGTGATATAACACACAATATCCTTACATCATCAACATAATGATGTTCAATCAAGAGAAAAGATATGTTCAATTCACTCGCAAAAGCCGGAAAATATCTTGGTCAAGCAGCTAAACTAATGGTTGGTATTCCTGATTATGATAATTATGTTCAGCATATGAAGCTCACTCACCCAGAACAAATACCCATGACTTATGAAGAGTTCTTCAAAGAGCGTCAAGAGGCGAAGTATAATGGTAAAGGTGGATTTAAGTGTTGCTAGCAATTAAGAAACTATAAATGACAAACCTTATCTCATTTCCATTATTACCTGTAACGTTATTAACTGGATTTCTTGGCTCAGGTAAAACAACACTCATCAATTATTTACTAAAATATAACCATAATGAGAAAATAATTATTATCGAAAACGAATTTGGTCCAGTAAACATTGATAGCAATGTATTAAATGTTAGTCCTAAAATTCAAATTGTCGAAATGACTAATGGCTGTATTTGTTGTACCGTGCAAGGCGAACTTACTGAAGCATTACATAAATTACACGCAAAGCGTTTAACAGGTGAATTACAAGTTGACCGACTGATTATCGAAACAACCGGACTTGCCGATCCAGCACCAATCATTCAAACTTTTTTTATTGATGATTTAATTCGAGAAACAATTCAACTTGATGGCATTATTACTCTTGTCGATGCCAATCATATTTTAAAACATCTTAATGAACATCGGGTAGCTCTTTCACAAATTGGTTTTGCAGATCGCATTATTTTAACTAAAACCGATTGTATTAGTAATCAACAAAAAGCCGAAGTGATTAATCGAATTCATAAAATCAATCATAAAGGCATTATCTTTGAAGCGATAAAAGGGCAAATACTAAAATCACAATGGCTTGATATACATGCCTTTGATCTCAGTGATGAATTAACAATAAATAAAGGCTTTTTTGTTATCAACCCAACTAAAAAACTTGAAGCAAATTTTCAACCACTCCCAATCCAAAAACAAGTTACATCATGGGATGATAATATTTGTTCATATCTTTTTGAAGCCGGCGAGCTAGATCTGAAAAAAATTGGCACTTTTATGGAGAGTTTGGTCGAACAATATGGCAATGACATGTTACGCTACAAAGGTGTTTTAGCTATTAAAGGTAATGAGCAACGATTAATTGTTCAAGGTGTACATAAAGTCGTAGGATTTGACTATGGTTCTCCCTGGCAACATTTATCAGAAAGAATATCTCGATTAGTAATAATCAGTCGAACACTACCTTTTAATGATTTAAACAAAGCATTTTTGAAAACAATATCAGACTAAAAGCGAAAATAAATACATTGAAAAAGTAAATTTACATCCTGTTTTTATACTGAAACAAATACTTCACTGAAATTTTTAATAAGCTAATTAATGTAGAGATGCTTACATCTTTAATAGCCACACTTCATTTAATTTGCTAACATGCCTCCCCCCCTTTAAACGTTATAATACAAGCAGCACAATAACATGAATTACGATATAGCAATCATAGGTCTTGGACCGGCTGGCTGTACGCTAGCTCGTTTACTTAGCCCTTCTTTCAAAGTCATTGCATTAGATACCAAACTTCAAACAGAAGATGAAGGATTTCATAAACCTTGTGGTGGACTATTAGTGGATGATGCGCAAAGGTCCTTTGTTCGGCAAAATTTAAACTTACCAGCTGATATTTTAACGGATCCTCAAATTTTTAGTGTAAAAACTTATGACTTACAAACCAAACTTATTCGCAATTATCAACGAAGTTATGTGAGTTTTGATCGGCACAAATTCGATCTGTGGCTAAAATCACTGATACCATCAAAAGTAACCATTCTTCATAATACGCTTTGTAAAGAAGTAAGACGTATCATTGATGGTTATCAAATCACCTATATTGATGAAAATAAAACTGAACATAATATCACAACGCAATATGTGGTCGGTGCTGACGGTGCCAATTCTCTTGTTAGGCGAATGCGATATCCTCAGCATACAATAAGACAATATGTGGCGATACAGCAATGGTTTACAGATCTGCACCCAAATCCATTTAATTCGTGTATATTCGATAATGAATCAACAAATTGCTATGCTTGGAGTATTTCGAAAGATGGTTATTTTATCTTTGGTGGCTCTTTTCCTAAAAAAATAGCAAATGAAAAATTTGAACAATTAAAAGAAAAATTAGCAACACAAGGATTTATTTTCGGTAAACCACTCAAAACGGAAAAATGTTTAGTGGTTTACCCAAATAGGTTTGGTGATTTTCACACAGGCAATGAAAATATCTTTCTAATTGGAGAAGCCGCTGGTTTTATTAGTGCAAGCTCTTTAGAAGGTATTAGTTATGCTTTGGATAGCGCTGAAATTTTAAGCAAAATTCTAAATAGTGGTAATCCAAACCCCAACAAATGTTATTATCAACGTACAATTCCATTACGTTTAAAACTTTATAGCAAAATTGTTAAAGCTAAACTATTAACAACTCCTTTATGGCGTAAATTGATAATGAAAAGTAAAGTTCAGTATATTGAACAATATTGGATAACATAAAATAAAAATAGTAATGAAATATATAGGAAAATATTAGTTATGTTTGATGTAAACGATTTAATTCATTTGAATCACGAATGGTCAGAAAAAATTGAGCAAGAAGATCCGGAATTTTTTAAACAGCTTGCTGTTGCACAAAATCCAAAATTTTTATGGATCGGTTGTTCAGATAGCCGTGTTTCAGCAGAAAAACTTATTCAGTTAAAACCAGGTGAGCTATTTGTTCATAGAAACGTAGGCAATCTTGTTATTCATACCGATCTCAACTGTTTATCTGTAGTCCAATATGCTGTAGATGTACTTAAAATTGAAGATATCATTGTTTGTGGGCATTTAGGTTGTGGTGGAATTCGTGATGCAGTTGAAAATCCTGATTTAGGGTTAATTAATAACTGGCTACTGCATATTCGTGATCTGTGGTTTCGAAACAGCTCACTACTGGGCCAATTTCCACCCGATATCCGCTTAGATGTGTTATGTGAACTCAATGTAATTGAACAAGTTTACAACCTTGGTCACTCCACAATAATCCAATCAGCTTGGCAACGAGGTCAAAAAGTCAATTTACATGGTTGGGTTTACGGTATTGATAACGGTAAAATAACCGATTTACATATCACATCATCCAGCAGTGAAAATCTTGAAATTAATTATCGTGAGGCAATTTCTTATCTTTTAAATTTACATAAGTCACAAAAATAACCCAATTTTTTATTTAAAACGATAAATAACTTGATTGCTGCTTCCTCGCCACAATAAGCGTGGATCAGCAAGTTCTTGTATAAATTTTCCATCAATTAGCACATCAATGTAAGGAATAACGGCTTGTTGTTCGACGGTTAACTCATTAAGTTTATACCCCGTCCAAAGCCAGATATCTTTACTATCACACTCGGATTTAACACGTTGAACCAGTCTTAATATCGTTGACACATTTTGTGGATGCAAAGGATCACCGCCAGATAACGATAATCCTTGCCGTTTTATCTCAGTGTCTTGTAAATCTTTGATAATTTGATCTTCAAGCGATTGCGTAAATGGCAAACCAGAATTTACTCCCCATGTACTTTTGTTAAAGCAGCCAGGGCACTGATGTACACAACCTGCAACAAAAAGCACACAGCGAGTTCCCTCTCCATTAACAACATCGACAGGATAATAACGATGATAATTCATAAATATTGTATTTATTAACCAATTTGGCCATTATTCAAATGTTTGACGCGACGTTTTACCTCTTCTTGTTTACCTGCATTAAATGGACGAGCATCAGGACTACCTAAATATCCACAAACACGGCGAGTAACAGACACTTTTGAAGAATCATGATTACCACAGCTTGGACATACAAAACCTTTACTAGTGCATGAAAATTCACCTGTATAGCCACATTCATAACATTCATCAATTGGCGTGTTAGTTCCATAATAAGGCACTCGAGTATAACTGTAATCCCAAACGTCCTCTAATGCCTTGATATTATTAATCATATTTGGATACTCACCATAGCAGATAAATCCCCCATTTGCGACAGAAGGATAAAGTTTTTCAAATTCGATTTTTTCATACGGATTAACTTTCTTTTCAACATCAAGATGAAAACTATTTGTATAATAACCTTTATCTGTGACGCCAGGAATCGCTCCAAATTCAGCAGTATCAAGTCGGCAGAATCGATCACATAAGTTTTCACTTGGTGTGCTATACAAACTAAAACCATAACCAGTTTCTTCCTTCCATTGATCTACCGCCTTACGTAAGCGCTCAACAATTTCTATCCCTTTTTCGCGTAATTTATCACTATCAAAAGGGTGAGTTTGGGATCCGTAAAGTGCATTTAAGGTTTCATGGATTCCAATATAACCTAAAGAGATTGAAGCACGACCATTTTTGAAAATTTCAGAAACACTATCGTCTTCGTTAAGTCTCACACCACAAGCGCCTTCCATGTATAAAATAGGAGCTACACGTGCTTTTACGCTATCAAGTCGAGCAATACGCGTCATTAACGCTTTTTTACATAGCGCTAAACGATTATCTAAAATTTCCCAAAAACGCATTTCATCGCCTTTAGCTTCAATCGCTATACGCGGCAAGTTTAGACTAATTACACCTAAATTATTACGACCATCATGAATTAATTGCCCCTCTTCTTCATAAACACCTAAAAAGCTTCGGCAGCCCATTGGTGTTTTAAATGAGCCAGTCACCTCAATAACTTTATCATAATTTAGAATATCTGGGTACATACGTTTACTAGCGCACTCTAAAGCAAGTTGTTTAATATCATAATTTGCATCGCCTGGTTTATGATTAATACCCTCTTTAATTGCAAAAACCAATTTCGGGAAAACAGCCGTTTTATGATTTTTACCTAGCCCTTTAATCCGAACTTTTAAAATAGACTCTTGAATTAAACGTGATTCCCAACTAGTTCCCAAGCCAAAGCCAAAAGTAACGAACGGGGTTTGACCATTAGCGGTGTGTAAGGTATTAACTTCATATTCTAGAGATTGAAATGCATCATAACACTCTTTTTGGGTACGACTTTCAGCATAAGCCACTGGACTTGGAATATTCCATTCCTCAGCCACTTGTTTATGTTTGTTATAACTAATGGTCACAAATTTTGCTAAAACTTCATCGATGCGATTAATAGTCGTCCCACCATAAATATGGCTAGCGACTTGAGCAATAATTTGTGCAGTTACCGCTGTCGCTGTTGCAATTGATTTTGGTGGCTCAATTTCAGCATTACCCATTTTAAATCCGTTAGTTAGCATATCATCCAAATCAATTAACATACAGTTAAACATCGGAAAGAATGGTGCATAATCTAAATCATGATAATGAATTTCACCACAATCATGGGCGTGTGCAATGTCTTTTGGTAATAAATATTGTTTAGCATAATGCCTTGCCACAATACCAGCGAGTAAATCACGTTGAGTTGGAATAACTTTACTATCTTTATTAGCATTTTCATTTAAAATAGCAACGTTACTTTGCTCAATTAGTCCACGAATATCTTGATTTAGCCGGCTACGTTCTTCACGAGCGCGATCACGATCGTGGCGATACTCAATATAAGTTCTTGCTAATTTTTTATAGGGGCCTGACATCAACTGATTTTCAACTGCATTTTGAATTTCGTTAATATCAACTCTTTCTCGCTCACTCATTTGATTGGTAACAATACGAGCAACCGCTGCACAATAATCTGGATCATGTACATTGGCCGCCACTGCAGCTTTGACAATGGCATCTTTGATTCGAGTCTCATTAAATGCAGTTTGACAACCATCACGTTTAATTACAACAGGCATACATCTCCTCAATATTCATTAATAATTAGCAATTGGCATAGGTTTTATATCACTAAAAATATTCCTGTAATTATTACGCTTGTATGATATAAAACTGAGTTTTCACATCGCTTAAATAAATACTATATATAGTATTTATTTTAAAATTATACACCATATATAGTGTTTTTCTAGGTTTTTTAATAAATAAAATAACTTGACAAGTTTAAAGTCAATAATGACAAGCATTTATGAAATACTAAGATATAAGACGGGAAAAAAAGAAATAAATCCACTAGAAAAACAAATATACAAAAGTGCAAGTAAGCCTTGCACTTTTGTATACCAAAATAAGATTATTAATCAAACAAATTATGATTCAATATTTAGCCAATCCGTATGGAACACACCTTCTTTATCAATACGTTGATAAGTATGAGCACCAAAATAATCTCGTTGTGCTTGAATCAAATTAGCGGGTAATACCGCCGAACGATAGCTATCATAATAAGTAATAGCCGCCGAAAGTGTTGGAACAGCAATACCTTGTTGTACGGCTAAAGACACCACATCACGCAATGATTGTTGATAAGCTTCTGCCGTTTTATTGAAATAAGGGGCTAGCAACAAATTATCAATCTCGTTATTTTCAGCATAAGCGTCCGTAATTTTTTGTAAAAATTGCGCACGAATAATACAACCTGCCCTAAAAATTTTAGCTATTTCACCATAATTCAAATTCCATTGATATTTATGGGATGCGGCTTTCAACTGAGCAAAACCTTGTGCATAAGAAATAATTTTCCCCATATATAGCGCCTTACGAACTTTCTCTATCAGTTCTTTCTTATCGCCACTATAAGACTGTTTTTCAGGACCTTTTAATAATTTTGCGGCCACGACTCGCTGATCTTTAATAGCTGATAAATAACGAGCAAATACAGACTCAGTGATTAATGATAAAGGCTCACCTAAATCTAACGCACTCTGGCTGGTCCATTTACCTGTACCTTTATTGCCTGCAGCATCTAAAATCACATCAACTAAATAATTACCTTCTTCGTCTTTATGTTTGAAAATATCGGCGGTAATTTCGATCAAATAACTGTCTAATTCACCTTTATTCCAATCGGTAAACACGTCAGCAAGTTCATCATTAGTTAAATCACCAGCATGTTTTAATATAGAATAGCTTTCAGCTATGAGTTGCATATCGCCATACTCAATACCATTGTGAGCCATTTTCACATAATGGCCTGCCCCATTTGGGCCGATATAAGTCACACAAGGTTCACCACTAGCCTTAGCGGCAATTTGCTCTAATATAGGTGCAACTAATTCATAAGCCTCTTTTTGTCCACCCGGCATAATTGATGGCCCCTTAAGTGCACCCTCTTCACCACCAGAAACACCCGCACCAATAAAGTTAAACCCTTCAGCTGATAACATTTTATTACGACGAATTGTGTCTTCAAAATAAGCATTACCTCCATCGATAATAATATCGCCTTTATCTAAAAGTGGGCGTAGTTCATCAATTACAGCATCAGTACCTTTACCTGCTTGAACCATAATTAGGATACGACGTGGTTTTTCTAAAGAATTGACGAAATCTTCAATGGTAAAATAAGGAACCAATTTTTTATCAGAATGTTCAGTCATGACTTGCTCTGTTTTATCTTTAGAACGATTATAAATAGCAACAGAAAATCCACGACTTTCAATATTGAGCGCAAGATTTCGCCCCATAACTGCCATTCCAATAACACCGATTTGTTGTTTTGACATGAGTTGGCTCCTTTATTAAACCTTTATAACCTTAACCATAAGGTTTTTTAACAACATCTAAAACTTAATTAAGTTTTATAAATTACGCTATATTTTGCCATAAAAAAAGCCGTATCAGAATATAATACGGCTCTTTTTCATTACTTTAATGATATTTACTAACAACTGAGTAAATCATGAACGCTTCATCATTTCGAAAAACTCATCGTTGGTCTTAGTCATGGCAAGTTTGTCAATCAAAAATTCCATCGCATCAGTTTCGCCCATTGGGTTAAGAATTTTGCGTAAAATCCACATTTTTTGTAGTTCATCTGGTGAAGTCATTAAATCTTCTTTACGGGTACCAGAACGGTTAAAGTCTATGGCTGGGAACACACGACGTTCAGCAATTTTACGAGATAAATGGACTTCCATATTCCCCGTACCTTTGAACTCTTCGTAGATAACCTCGTCCATTTTAGACCCCGTATCAATCAGTGCAGTTGCAATAATTGTCAAACTACCGCCTTCTTCTACATTACGGGCAGCTCCAAAAAAGCGTTTTGGACGATGTAACGCATTAGCATCGACACCACCAGTTAATACTTTACCGGATGATGGAACAACCGTATTGTATGCACGAGCCAAGCGGGTGATTGAGTCTAATAAAATAATCACATCTTTTTTATGTTCAACCAAACGTTTTGCACGCTCAATAACCATTTCAGCGACTTGAACGTGCCTTGCTGCTGGTTCATCAAATGTCGACGCAACAACTTCGCCTTTAACTAAACGCTGCATTTCAGTCACTTCTTCAGGGCGTTCATCAATCATCAATACCACTAATTCACATTCAGGATGATTGACTGCTAGACTTTGAGCAATATTTTGCAAAAGCATTGTTTTACCTGCTTTTGGCGGCGCAACAATCAAACCACGTTGACCTTTACCTATTGGCGATGCCAAATCGAGTACCCTTGCTGTGATATCTTCGGTTGAACCATTACCTCTTTCCATTCGTAAACGGGAATTTGGATGAAGTGGCGTTAAGTTTTCGAATAGAATTTTATTGCGGGCATCTTCTGGCTTATCGTGATTAACTTCGTTAACTTTTAATAAAGCAAAATAACGCTCACCTTCTTTTGGTGGGCGGATTTTACCCGCAATGGTATCACCAGTCCTTAAATTAAATCGTCGAATCTGACTTGGTGACACATAGATATCATCAGGCCCAGCTAAATAAGAGCTATCGGCTGAACGCAAAAAGCCAAATCCATCTTGCAAAATTTCCAGTACGCCATCACCAAAGATATCTTCACCACTTTTTGCATGTTGCTTTAAAATTGCAAAAATAATGTCTTGTTTTCTAAGGCGAGCAAGATTTTCAAGCCCCATTTTTTTTTCACCAAGCGCGACAAGCTCGGAAACAGAAGTGTCTTTTAATTCAGTTAAATTCATAATTTTAAAAATTCTTGAGGATAAAGTTGATATGTTTGCAATTTAATATTATTTTTGTATATTCGTTCCATTTACTTATAAAAAATTTCTCTCTACTTACAACACATAAATTCAATCGATTACTTAGCTTTTGATGATAATTGAAGATATGAATATAGATTTTCACCACTTTACCAATAAAAACAATGAATTGTAGAAAGGAATATTGTAAGAGGTTAGCAATTTACACTAAAAACATTAATATGTCTATATTTAATTGAATTAGTTATTAATAGATCACTAAATCTAACAAAAAAAGAGTAAATTATTACTCTTTTAGTTTAGCTATTCTTATTAGATATATGATATTTGTTATAATTGAGGTTCTATGAAATTTTTAAGTTGAACTTTAGATAAAGCCCCAACTTGAGACGCAACAACTTGCCCATTTTTAAAAATCAATAAAGTAGGTATACCTCGAATGCCAAATTTAGGCGCTATATTAGGATTTTCTTCAACATTTAATTTAGCGATAACGATCTTATCGCCATATTCTTCAACTATTTCTTCCAAAATTGGAGCAACCATTTTACAAGGCCCACACCATGGAGCCCAAAAATCAACGAGTACTGGTTTTGCTGATTCATTGACTGTTTTATCGAAGGTTACTTCCGATAACTGAACGATATTATTACTCATTTTTATCTCCAACACTTTTTAACTAAATCCATAATAGATTACTTTAAATTTCACTACTAGTAATTAGTATAATAGGGCATAATTATTAGTGATGTCACTGTATTTAGTGTGTTATAATCTCACAATTCTGATAATTATATTTGCAACCATAATGATTCAATCATATTTTACCCAAACAACTTTTAGCCAATTCCCTCTTCATCCTTTAGTGTTAAAAGCGCTTAATAAAAAGGAGTTTGTTTATTGTACTCCTATCCAAGAAAAAACTTTACCACTAACCACTAAAGGAATTGATATTGCTGGACAAGGGCAAACAGGTACAGGCAAAACCATGGCATTTTTGGCATCAACATTTAATCACTTGTTGAATCATGAACCTTTACCCGATCATCAAACCAATCAACCAAGAGCTATCATTATTGCACCAACGCGAGAATTAGTTGTGCAAATTTATCATGATGCTGAACTATTATCTAAAGAAACAGGTTTACAATTAGGATTAGCTTTTGGTGGCGATGGCTATGATAAACAATTAAAAATGATCTCCACAGGAGTCGATATTTTAATTGCAACAACAGGGCGATTGATTGATTATGCGAAGCAAAATTACGTTAATTTAGACTCAATTCAAGTTGTTGTGTTAGACGAAGCGGATCGCATGTTTGATTTAGGGTTTATCCGCGATATACGTTGGATCTTTAAACATATGACTCCACCGCAAAAAAGGTTAACTATGTTGTTTTCTGCAACATTAACGCATAGCGTGCGTGAATTAGCCTTTGAACATATGAACAATCCCCAGTATGTCGAAGTTGAACCAGAGCAAAAAATTGGTCATCGAATCAAAGAAGAGCTATTTTTCCCTTCTAATAAAGATAAATTAGCACTTTTGCAAACTCTCATTGAGGAAGAATGGCCTGATCGCTGTATTGTGTTTGCCAATACCAAAGTGACTTGTGAAAAGATTTGGCGACATCTCTTTGTTGATGGTCATCGTGTTGGATTATTGACCGGCGATATTGCCCAGAAAAAACGTTTATCAATTTTAGAACAATTTACCCAAGGTCATCTTGATATTTTAGTCGCCACCGATGTCGCAGCTAGAGGATTGCACATACCAAATGTTACTCACGTATTCAACTATGATCTACCAGACGATTGTGATGATTATCGTCATCGAATTGGGCGAACAGGGCGAGCTGGAGCAAAAGGTTATTCGATTTCACTAGCCTGTGAACGTTATTCACAAAACTTACCTGCTATTGAAAAAGCAATTGATCATGCTATTCCAGTTAGCCAGTATGACCCTTCTGCATTATTGGTTGATTTACCAATCCCAAAACCTTTTAGACGGCCACCACGTAGAAAAAATTCAAACTAACTAAATAAAAAGGCAGATAAAAATAACATCAATCATAAAAAACTAGTTAAAGTAATTATGCTTTACTATACACTAATTTTAGATAGCTTTTTATGATTGTATTGTTAATATGCCTTATTAATACTGCGATCCAAATCTATTCTTTATATGAATCATGATCCATCTGCTTTAAGAAACTTTGATATTCAAGCTCAATTTCTTTTTTAGTTTCCTGCGATAAGGTAGCAACATGAAATCGATGTAATGAACTATATAAGATAAATAATATATTAATTGAAATAGCCTCTTTTTTCTGTTTTATTTTAAAATACGCATTTAAATACCCTACTTTTTGAAGTGTTTCGACATCTTTGATCCCGACGCTACATAATAATCTTTCTAATGACAAAGTCATATTTGGCAGCTCTTTTATTCGTTTTGCTTTAATTTCATTTTTTTCATCTTGCTCTTTTATAGTGTATTTGATCACCATGTTTATCATAGCTAGCAATTTTTCATGATCATTAAAAAGCTCATCATCAACTTTATAATAATCAAGTAATTTATTTGACATACCTGTTGTTATACTTAACGGCTGCATACCTAAATTAATAAACAATGAGCGATAATCAGGATGTCCCCTTAAATAAAAATCTTTCTGACTAATCCAACCAAACATTATATCCTTACTATTAACGCTAAATCCTCCAAAAAATGTTTTAATTGAAATATCTTTAACATCAGAAAGCTCTGTTAAAATTCGATTTGCAAATATTGAGCACATAATTAATTTCCATCTAAACTTTATTAAGTAACTAAAGTAACTTATCGATTAATCTAAATTATAGTGATTCTATATTCAAACTATTTCCAAATAAATTCATAATTATGCGATCTGCATTCCATATATAAACATTAAGTATATTATTACTTGATAAATTATAATTTTGTGAGATTAAATTAATTTTTGTAAAAGACACCATCAAGAAAAACAAATCTTAATAATGTTTAAAAAGAAAAATAGCTTTAACATTGTTATTCTGTCGTAATAATTATACAATCATGGCCAACTAATTTAATGGTACTTCATTTTTGTCAAATTCAATCAACATGATAAAAAACATTATTGCTTTACTTTTTATGTTTTACTCTTTTGTCGCGTCTGCCGATAAGTTACCATTAATTGATTCGTTAACACTTTGCACATCTGACTTTTTTAGAAACATTTATAACAATAAAGATGAATTAGAGAAATATACTCACATTAAGCTTTTTAACCAAAACCAAGCTTATATTCCTGTCGAAAATCGTTCTGATATAGCCAAAAACTATGTTTATTTCAAAACTCCCATGACTTATAAAAACTTAACAATCACAGGCTATTACGATAATGCAATGGATCTTGGAAAAATAGGAAAATATTATTTCTGGGGATTTATTATCGATAATGATATAAATCAAATTAAAGAGGCATTGAATTTTATAGATTGGAAAAATATGGAGGATAACCTTCTCTATATTGGGAATCCAATGATTCGCAATATAGATGATAACATTCAAGTCTGGCATAAAAATACTGGCACTGTTGTTGGTGTAAAAACGATCCCAGCACCGGATACAACCGAAAAACTACTATTACTTGAAACAGGTTCAAATATGAACCTTCTTATTTGTTCGATTCAAGGTTTTGTGACTGCTGAATTACTCAGACAAGAGCGGCCTGACATTCAATAAGTTAAACTAAATGGCAGATTCATCCATTTCGCCAGTACGGATACGAATAACTTGCTCAACATTATAAACAAAAATTTTTCCATCTCCGATTTTACCTGTTTGTGCTGTTTTCATAATAGTTTCAATACACATTTCTAAAATATCATCGGGAACAATAAGTTCAATTTTTACTTTCGGCAAAAAATCAACCATATATTCCGCACCTCGATAAAGCTCGGTATGGCCTTTTTGCCGCCCAAAACCTTTAACCTCAGTAACTGTCATACCGGTAATACCTTGATCAGCAAGCGCTTCTCGAATATCATCTAATTTGAATGGTTTAATAATTGCTTCAATTTTTTTCATATCTATTTTCCCTTAATTCGAGATTACCAATTTTTAAAACCAAAAGCAGAAGTGATTGGATAACGACGACCTTTACCAAAGTTACGAGTGGTGATTTTAGGACCAACTGCTGATTGACGTCGTTTGTACTCATTCATATCCACCAATTTAATAACACGTCTTACTGTCGCCTCATCATAACCTTGTGCAATAAGTTGTTCAATGGAAAGATCGTGTTCAACATAACCTTTCAAAACTCCATCTAAAATATCGTAAGGCGGTAAGCTATCTTCATCTTTCTGATCAGGTGCTAACTCCGCTGAAGGTGGTCGTGTTATTACTCTCTCAGGAATAACATACGAACGCGTATTTCGATATTTTGACAATGCAAACACCATAGTTTTAGGTACATCTTTCAATACATCAAAACCACCAGCCATATCACCATAAAGGGTTGCATAACCTACCGACATTTCACTTTTATTACCCGTTGTTAGTACCAGACTACGATGTTTATTTGATAGTGCCATTAAAATAACACCACGGCAGCGGGCTTGCAGGTTTTCTTCTGTTGTATCTTTTTGTGTGTCTAAAAACATTGGGCTTAAAGATGACATAAACGCATCAAACATCGGTTCAATTGAAACAATATCAAATTCAACCCCTAATATTTCAGCTTCTTCTTTGGCATCTGCAATACTAATATCGGCGGTATAACGAAATGGCATCATTACCGCTTGCACTTTATCTTTACCTAAAGCATCAACCGCAATAGTAAGGGTTAAAGCAGAATCAATACCGCCAGAAAGCCCTAATACGGCGCCTTGGAAGCCATTTTTAGTCACATAATCGCGAGTTGCAAGTACCAATGCATCATAAACTGAAGCTAGTGGATTATTTTCACTCTTATCAATTATCGCGGGATGATTTATACCCAATTCAAAAGCGACAACTTGTTCTTCAAATGAATTTAGCTGACAAACAATTCTACCGTCTTCATTACAAACAAAAGATCCACCGTCAAAGACTAACTCATCTTGCCCCCCAACTTGGTTGACATAAACAATGGCTAAACCGGTGCGTTTTGCATGCTGTTTAACTAAATTATATCGTTGTTGCTGTTTTTCATAATCATATGGCGAAGCATTAATTGCCACCACAAAATCAACTTGAGCTTGTTTAATATCATCGATTGGCTGATTTTGCCAAAGATCTTCACAAATTAACAAACCAATCTTTTGACCTTTAAAATTGACTGCGCAAGTTTGATTGTCAGCAGAAAAATAACGCTTTTCATCAAATACATCATAATTAGGTAGCCATTGTTTATGATAGCGAGCTAACAATTTTCCATCACAGAAAAAGGAAAGTGCGTTATAAATATTTTGATCTTGCCAATGCGGATGACCAACAACGACTGCACACTGTATACTTGCTTGTTGAATTAATGACAATGCGTTTTGACAACGTTCTTTAAAATCCACACGGAAAATTAAATCTTCGGGTGGATACCCACACAAAGCAAGTTCTGAAAAAATAATGAGATCATCGGATGAGTGGCTATTTATCAATTCAATAATCTGTTGAGCGTTCCCTTCAATATCGCCCACACGCCAATTTTTTTGTGCTAAAACAATAGATAAAGACATATAAAATTTAATATCACAAATCGAAATTATCATTAAGTTTAAATGATTCTAAGTTGCACTGCCACTTTTTTATCGCTAACATGCAATAATAAATTGGCTTTGACTTATCTGGAAATTATTATGCAAAAAATATTAAATGTGGCATTAGCTAAACGCAGTTACCCAATCACTATTGGTGAAAATCTACTAAGCAAATTTCAACATTTTAAACTCCAAGCTGGTCAACGCGTGCTCATTGCTACGAATGAAACTATCGCGCCCCTTTATTTACAAACATTAATTGATATGCTTGAAAAGCATGGTATAAGGACCGAGTCAGTCGTTGTTCCTGATGGTGAGCAGTATAAAACGATGGAAACATGGAATATGATACTCACAGCCTTGCTTGCCCATAATCATACCCGAAGCTCAATACTGATTGCATTAGGTGGAGGCGTAATTGGTGATGTTGCTGGATTTGCCGCTTCAGCTTATCAACGTGGCATTAAGTTTATTCAAGTACCCACCACACTACTGTCCCAAGTTGACTCATCTGTAGGTGGCAAAACCGCGATTAATCATCCACTGGGTAAAAATATGATTGGCGCATTTTATCAACCGCAATCAGTTGTCATTGATCTCCATTGTTTAAAAACATTACCGCAACGAGAACTTTCGGCAGGACTTGCTGAAGTGATAAAATACGGTATTATTTTAGACTCCGAATTTTTTAATTGGCTAGAACAGCATATAGAAGATTTATTAAATTTAGATGTTAACGCATTAAGTTACTGTATTTACCATTGCTGCGAACTAAAAGCAAAAGTGGTGGCTGCTGATGAGACTGAACAAGACATGCGCGCTATTTTAAATCTTGGTCATACTTATGGCCATGCGATAGAAGCAGAATTAGGCTATGGAAACTGGCTACATGGCGAAGCCGTCAGTGTCGGTATGCTAATGGCTGCACAAACCGCAAAATTACTTGGCAAATTAACCCAAGCAGATATTGAACGGATTAAAAACTTATTAATTCGCGCTAAGCTACCAGTTAACAGACCAACAACAATGCCGATTGAATCTTACCTACCACACATGTTACGAGACAAAAAAGTACTATCAGGACAATTACGGCTAGTTGTACCCACTAAAATTGGGCATGCTGAAGTGATGGATGGCATTGATAAAGACGTGGTATTTCAATCTATAAAACTGACTTAATCAATGATTGATAAAACTAGTTGCATCGTTGACAGTAAGTTAAGAAGCTACGTTAATGAATATACATCACAAAACTAACGCCGTATCACAAACAAGCGATATGGCGCTTATATCATAAAGAAAAATAACCGTCACTGATTTGTCTAAACATATTATGATCAATCGTTCGACCATTTATAACGTGCTAAAAAAGCCCTATTGAGGTTATTCGTCCCTTTAACCCGTAAGAACTAACGTTATGAAACCATCATTTATGACATTAAACATCTGGTTAAAGTTCAAAAGTCCATTGAAAATAAATTAAGATACCAAGCTAAACGTGATAAAAAACCTATTTGGGTGACATTTGACCTCTTTTATTTAGAACATTTCATTTATAACACCGAAAGACCCCATGAGGCATTCAATAATATGCCATTTATTAAATATAAAACACTAAAAACAGACAGCGTAATTTTCTACATGAATTGTGTCGGTCAAAAATTTAATAAGCCTGCCTGCCCACAAACGAATGGCAAGACCGAAAACCTGATACGGAAATTTATGAAGAAGTAGCATAATCAACAATAGTTAGCAATTCAAAAGATAGAAAATAAAAGGTTAAGCGATTTATTACCTTTTATAATACGTTTAAACCATATAATGCGATTTCAAGTAAAACGCTTTATGCACTGTTAGCGAATTATTTTAATCATGAAGTGTAAACAACCCGGTATTTTCCTGCAACCTATCGAAATGTAAACATTTGATTACACAATTTTATATTTAGCTTGCTTAGATACCCGTTTTGCAAGTACCTTTTTATCAAATTACAAAATATAAAAATGAATCATTTAATAAACAGCTAAAATTTCATTTACTATTATGTAATTTTGTGTTTACATAATAAACGTTTATGTAATTAATATTTTACATATAAAGTTTAAATGATTTTAACAAGGAAAATAAAAATGTTAAAAGATACCCTAAATAATGTCCGAATCCGAGACGAACACATGTTAATCACCCCCGAAGAAATTAAACAGCTTTATCCTCTTTCTGAAGATTTAAAAAATCAAATAGCTTCATCTCGTCAAACTGTTGTGGATATTTTAGAAAGGCGAGATCACCGATTACTTATCGTCTGTGGTCCTTGCTCTATTCATGATCCTATTGCAGCACTTGAATATGCGCATAAATTAAAAAAACTCTCAGACGAAGTTAAGGATCACTTATTTATCGTCATGCGTGTTTATTTTGAAAAACCAAGAACCACTGTTGGTTGGAAAGGTTTGATTAACGATCCTCATATGGATAGCTCATTTGATATTGAACATGGACTAAAAAAAGCACGTAAATTACTGCTCGATATTGCTGAAATGGGCTTACCTATTGCAACCGAAGCATTAGATCCCAATACACCACAATATATCGCTGATTTAATTAGCTGGTCTGCAATCGGTGCAAGAACCACTGAGTCACAAACTCATCGAGAAATGGCCTCAGGGCTTTCGATGCCTGTCGGTTTTAAAAATGGGACAGATGGTAGTTTGGATGTGGCCATTAACGCCATGAAATCAGCCTCTATGCCTCATCGTTTTGTAGGCATTAATCAACAAGGGCAAGTGACCGTTTTACAAACAATGGGCAATCCACATGGTCATGTTATTTTGCGTGGTGGTAAAACACCTAACTTTGATGCTGAAAATGTCGCATTATGTGAAATTCAAATGCAAAAAGCAGGATTATTACCTAACTTAATGATTGACTGTAGCCATGCTAATTCCAATAAAGATTATCGCAATCAACCGATTGTTGCCGACGCAATTATTGAACAAATTAAGCTTGGTAATAATTCAATTATTGGCGTGATGATTGAAAGTAACTTGTTTGAAGGCAATCAATCTTCTGAACAATCACAAGAAAATTTTAAATATGGTGTGTCAGTGACCGATGCTTGTATCAATTGGCAAACCACTGAACAAGTGTTGCAAAAAATGAATAGCCAGTTAGCGAAACCACTAACTGAAAGACAAAAACAACCACCTAAAGCGTAATTTTTTGATATCTTCCTCCGCCTCAAAAGGTGGAGGATTTTGCTACAGTCACCCAATGAACTACACTGTCTTTTCAGATATAGCCTATCCTCAATATAGCTAATACGGTAATCTTATCGATATTTTTTCCCAAATAATATTTATTACTTGTAAGAAAACGACAAGTTATTTCCTAACAAATAAATGAAGATAAATATATCGCCAACAATAGTACCAGCGATATATCGGTTAGTTAACCTAACTGCTTACGAGCATTACGGAACATTCTCATCCATGGGCTATCTTCGCCCCAATTATCTGGATGCCATGAATTAGCAACTGTTCTAAATACCCTTTCTGGATGTGGCATCATAATAGTTGCTCGCCCATCTTCAGATGTCACCGCAGTAATACCGTTTGGTGAACCATTGGGATTGGCAGGGTACTGCTGTGTTACTTTGCCATAATGGTCAATATAACATGCCGCTATTAATGCTGATGCTTCTAAATTAGTTAGATGCGTATCATCACAAACCTCAACACGCCCTTCGCCGTGTGAAACCGCAATTGGCATATGCGAACCCGCCATATCAGTAAATAGCAACGAAGGGCTTGATTGAATTTGCACTAAGCTAAAGCGCGCTTCAAAACGTTCTGACAAATTACGCACAAAACGAGGCCACAAATCAGCCCCTGGAATCAGATCCTTAAGGTTTGACATCATCTGACAACCGTTACAAACCCCTAACGATAACGTATCTTGGCGATGAAAAAATCGTTCAAATTCATCACGCACCTTTTCGTTAAATAAAATCGATTTAGCCCAACCTTCTCCCGCGCCTAACACATCACCATAAGAAAAGCCACCGCAAGCAACCAGTGTACTAAATTGGTTAAGTGTAATGCGACCTGAGAGTAAATCAGTCATATGCACATCGATGGCCTCAAAACCAGCTCGATCGAATGCGGCGGCCATCTCGACATGCGAGTTAACACCTTGTTCACGCAAAATGGCCACTTTAGGTTTTGCACCTTTCGCAATATAAGGTGCAGCAATATCCGTTTGTGGGTCGAAAGTTAAGTGCACATTTAAGCCAGGATCATCTTTATTTTGTTTCGCTTGGTGTTCTTGATCAGCACACTCAGGATTGTCACGTAAACGTTGCATCTGCCAAGTCGTTTCGGCCCACCATGTTCTTAACATTGAGCGCGACTCACTATAAACCACAGCAGATTTGTTACGCACAATAAATTGTTGTCCTGCTTTAGCACTACCCAAAGCATGAACCGCATGGGATAAGCCAAACTGCTTAAAGTAAGCCCTCACCTCGTCTAAACAACTATTGGCCACTTGAATAACAGCGCCAAGCTCCTCATTAAATAGCGAAGCAATCACATCTTGGCCTAATTGAGAAATATCAACATCAACACCACAATGCCCAGCAAAAGCCATCTCGGCTAATGTCACAAACAGCCCCCCATCGGAACGATCATGATAAGCCAGCAACACATTTTGACTGACTAAAGCTTGAATGGCTTGATAAAAAGCAAGCAGCTCTTTAGGATCATGAACATCCGCTGTTTGTTGGCCTAAATGACGATACACTTGCGCAAGTGCGGTTGCCCCTAATGCTTGATGACCTTTCGATAAATCAACCAACAATAACGTATTATCTTGATCGGTACGCAATTGTGGTGTTACGGTTTTACGCACATCTTCAACGCGCGCAAATGCCGAAATCACCAATGATAACGGCGATATCACTGCTTTTTGTTCACCATCTTGTTGCCATGTGGTTTTCATCGACATCGAATCTTTACCAACCGGAATTGCAAGTCCCAATGCTGGGCATAGATCTTCACCTATTGCTTTAACGGCCTGATAAAGCCCAGCATCTTCGCCCGGATGGTCAGCAGCGGCCATCCAGTTAGCTGAAAGCTTAATGCGTTTGATATCGCCAATATTCGTTGCGGCAATATTGGTAATCGCCTCACCAACGGCAAGCCTTGCCGAGGCGGCAAAGTTAAGCAAAGCAACGGGTGCACGCTCACCGATTGACATAGCTTCTCCGTAATAGCTATCTAAGCTTGCAGTCGTAACCGCACAATCAGCAACTGGCACTTGCCATGGGCCAACCATTTGATCTCGCACCACCATCCCCGTCACAGAGCGATCACCAATGGTAATTAAAAAGGTCTTTTCGGCAACCGTTGGTAAGTGTAAAACCCGTTTGACCGCATCATATAAATTAATATCAGCAGTTGAAAAATTATCACCATGCGCCTGATGTGTTTTTACATCACGTTGCATTTTAGGCGTTTTACCAAGCAGTACATCCAGTGGCAAGTCTATCGGGTTATTATTAAAATGCTCATCATGCAAAAACAGCGCTTTATTTGCTGTTGCCTCACCAATAACGGCATAAGGCGCTCGTTCACGCTGACAAAGCTCATCAAACAATGCCAATTTATTGGAATGGATGGCAAGAACATAACGCTCTTGCGATTCATTACACCAGATTTCTAACGGGGACATACCCGGCTCATCGCTGAGTATTTTTCGGAGCTCAAATTGACCGCCACAGCCACCATCACTAACCAGCTCAGGCATCGCATTAGATAACCCACCAGCACCCACATCATGAATAAACAAAATAGGGTTATCTTCACCTAGTTGCCAGCAACGATCGATAACTTCTTGACAACGGCGCTCCATTTCAGGGTTATCACGCTGAACAGAAGCAAAATCCAGATCTGCATCGGATTGACCTGATGTCATAGATGAAGCAGCGCCACCGCCTAAACCAATATTCATTGCTGGACCACCTAACACAATGAGCTTAGCGCCAGCAGGAAACTCATCTTTTTGGATATGTTCACGACGTATATTACCCATACCACCCGCTAACATAATCGGTTTATGATAACCTCTCACTTCTTCGCCATTATGGCTATTTACTCGCTCTTCATAAGTGCGAAAATAACCCAATAAAGCCGGACGACCAAATTCATTATTAAACGCTGCTCCCCCTAAAGGCCCCTCCATCATAATATCAAACGCACTGACAATACGATCAGGCTTACCAAAATCTTGCTCCCAAGGTTGTTCAAAATTAGGGATCCGCAAGTTAGAAACCGAAAAACCCACTAAACCAGCTTTAGGTTTAGCCCCGCGCCCTGTTGCACCCTCATCACGAATCTCACCCCCACTCCCCGTTGCTGCACCCGGCCAAGGTGATATGGCAGTTGGATGATTATGCGTTTCAACTTTCATTAAAATATCCGCATATTCTTGATGATAGCCGTAGGTTTTATTCTCATTATCCGCAAAAAAGCGCCCAACTTTCGACCCATCCATCACCGCTGCATTATCTTTATAAGCGGACGAAACATAATCAGGGGTGTGTTCAAAAGTATTTTTGATCATCTTAAACAGTGATTTAGGCTGTTTTTTACCATCAATAATCCAATCAGCGTTAAAAATCTTATGGCGACAATGCTCAGAGTTAGCTTGTGCAAACATATAAAGTTCAATATCAGTCGGATTTCGTTTTAATTTTTCAAAATTTTCAACTAAATAATCCATTTCATCAGGCGCTAATGCCAAACCTAATTTAAGATTGGCCCGTTCCAAAGCCTTACGACCTTGCCCCAATAAATCAATTATGGTTATTGGCACTGGTAGGTCAACTTTAAACAACTTTTCAACTTTGTCAAAATCAGTTAGCACGGTCTCCATCATGCGATCATGAATCAACGCTTCAAAAGCGACTTGCTGCACTTGAGTCAAAGGCGAACGAGTTTCGACATAATACGCAATACCGCGTTCAATGCGACGAATCTGTGTTAATCCACAATTATGCGCAATATCGGTTGCCTTTGATGACCATGGTGAAATCGTTCCAGCCCGAGGCGTGACTAAAAAGAGTAGTTTACTGGATTTATCTATGACATTTATTTGTGCAGTTTTAGGACCATATTGCAATAATTTATCGAGCGTTAACCGTTGTTCATCCGTCAATTTATCAGTCAAATCAACAAAATGAATATATTGTGCATCCAGGTTAATCACAGGAATCGATTTTTCACGACAAACAGATAGGATTTTACTAATACGAAATGCAGACAAAGCAGAAGAACCAGCTAAAATTTTCATGCCAATTACTCTTTTTAAGCCAACCATAGATAAAAATAGAACAATATTATAAAAGAAAGTGAACAATGTGGCTATCGGTTTATCTCTATGTATATAGGGAACACTCTACCTACAATATCAATGACGCGTCCTGTTGCGGTTTATCCCTATGTATATAGGGAACACTTCTGAATTTCTGCGAATCATGCTTATCTGATCGGTTTATCCCTATGTATATAGGGAACACTCTGCGAATCATTTCGTAGTTTATGCCTGTCCCCGGTTTATCCCTATGTATATAGGGAACACTAGTACCTGATGGTGTAATATACAAATACAAACGGTTTATCCCTATGTATATAGGGAACACAAAACCATGTTTAGTTTGCGTGAATGAAAGACCCGGTTTATCCCTATGTATATAGGGAACACGGATTAGATGCAGGGATTCAAGCAACAAGTGACGGTTTATCCCTATGTATATAGGGAACACTATAGTTGATACATCAACGCAAATCATTTTAGCGGTTTATCCCTATGTATATAGGGAACACACCAATTATAACATAATGTTTTATAAAGAAAATATTGGCAACCAAATTTCCACCAACTTTTTAGCTTATTTTTAAAATAAGAGTTAATTTATAATAGGTTGTTTTTATTAAATTAATACTAAGAATCACAAATAGAATTTTGGACGTTTTTTATTTTACCAACTAATTTT